>NZ_DIAC01000010.1:49763-51892 GCF_002414625.1 Methylophaga sp. UBA5088
GCAATATTTAAACAACGTTGCAAACACTGTCTTAACGGGCATGAGGAATGGTGTGCTAGCTCGTGATATTGCCAAACAGTTATCTGATGACTATGGCGTAACTCAGCGTCGAGCCCGATTCATTGCCCGCGATCAAACCGCCAAAGTTAACGGCGAGATAGATAAGCGGCGTCAAGTTGATGCTGGCTTTGAATATTTCCAATGGCTGGATAGTGATGATGAGCGAGTAAGGCATAAGCACCGCTTAATTGCTGACAAGAAAACCAAGTACGGCAAAGGCGTTTACAGGTGGGATGACCTACCAAAGAACGATAAAGGCGAAACGATACAACCTGGCTCTGATTTTGGGTGTCGCTGCACAGCACGAGCCAAAACAACAGAATCAGTTGAGAAGTATATGAACAGGAAAAGCAGCTAATGACACGCATAACCGTTCAAGACAAAAGCACGTTTAAGGTGACTCATCGAGAGTTTACCGATGAAGGTTTTTTAAAAGTACCCGGGCGTGTAGCCAAAACAGGCACGCAACAGTACACACGCAAGGAATTACAGCTTGATGGCGATCCAAATGCGATCGTGACTGTTTATCGCCCAGAAGACGAAGTATTCAAAGCTGAATCGCTCGACAGCTATAACGGTGCAGACATTACCATTCGTCACCCTGGCGAATTAGTTAACGCCAAAAACTACAGCCAAACATCAAAAGGCATTGTCCGTGGCGCTGGTCGTCGTGATGGTGACTTCGTATTAGCTGACTTAGTCATCAAAGACCAAGCAGCCATCGACGACATTAACGCCGGTAATGCTGAGCTATCAGCAGGCTACACAGCAGACTATGTAGAACAAGAAGGAACCGCTCCAAACGGAGAGACTTACCAGTATGTGCAGCGTGACATCAAGATTAATCACGTTGCAATAGTGCCTATGGCACGAGCAGGACGGCAAGCCCGTATTTTTGACAACCACCAACAAAGAGAAATGACCATGACACACAAAATCGTTTTAGATTCTGGTCGATCTGTTGATGTAGAGGACGAGGCAACGGCTCTGCTCGTTACTGATGCATTCGACAGATTGAACAAAGAGGTTACTGACTCCAAAGCTGAGATTGAACGCCTGAAGGCCACAATCGACGCCAAAGATGAAGAAATCAAAACACTTAACGTTAAATCCTCAGACGAAGAGCTAAAAACTCGCGTCGAACGGATTGCAAAAGTAAAAGACGCTGCTCTAAAAATTGTAGGCGATCAATTCACCACTGACTCAGTAGACGATGTGGAAATTATGCGATCTGCAATGCAAGCAGTACGTCCAGCAACAGACTGGAAAGATAAATCACCTGAATACATTCAGGCTTCTTTCGATATGGCGCTGGAATCGGCTGAAAAATCACCTGAAAACAAAGCAAAAGAGCAGTATCGCCGCTTAGCTGAAGATGGTGAACGAGGCCAGCAATTAACCAATGACGCATACGAAGACTACAAAGAGCGTATGTCCAAACCAAGCGCACAGGAGGCTTAATCATGGCTGTACAAGGCGGATATGCAATTAACCATAACAAAGCCCTTGCAGGCATGATGGTTGATTCACAAAGAAACAACACTGTATCAAAACTCAACACTACCGACGCAACCGTGCCTTATGGCGTGGCTGTTGCTCGTGATGGTGAAGAAGGTTTTGAACTGTTAACCGATAGTTCTGTTATCGCTGATGTTGTCGGCGTGCTTCGTCGTGAAATGAATCGCGCTGTAGCGGATGGCGACATTCACGGTGTTCCAACAAAACGTGATGGCAGCGTATTAACCGTAGGCACTATTTACGTCCCTGTTATTGCAACAGTAACAGCAGGTCAAGCGGCTTACGTTGTGATCGGTAACGGTACTGACTTAGATACAGTCGGTCACTTTTCAAATGCAGCAGGCACGGGTGCTACTACAGCGATTGCAATGCCTAATGCGAAATTTATCAGCGGTGCTGCTTCTGGCGGTTTAGCTGCATTATCAATTGTCGTAGGAGGCTAAACATGGGACACAAAACCGTTACGCTTGATCGTGACTTGCCAGCATTGGGTCTGGCTAAAGGCGCGGTGTTAAGCTTTGATGAAAATATTCGCACGATGGATGATGGTG
>NZ_DIAC01000010.1:52082-52522 GCF_002414625.1 Methylophaga sp. UBA5088
AGCGTTTTACATCAGCCAGCTTGCCAATTTAGAAGAGCGCCTCTATGAGGCTAAATACCTCAATATCAACTATATGGATTTAATCCCAGTTGATACCAGTATGCCTGAATGGGTGGATAGTGTTGATTACATCAGCATTGATGCTGCAACCATGGGTAAATTCATTGGTGCTAACGCTGATGATCTGCCTAACGTCGCTGCAAATGCGCACAAATCATCTATTCCTGTAGGTTACGCTGGTAATGCATTCAGCTATAGTCGTGATGAGCTGCAAAAGTCTGTACAGACACGTATGCCGCTTGATGTGACATTGGCGCGCGGTGCACGCCGTGGTGCTGAAGAGCATATCCAGAGCGTTGCTTATTTCGGTGATTCAGGCCGCGGCATGACTGGCTTATTCAATAACCCTAACTTAACGCTGGATAACTCAACGTTAGATT
>NZ_DIAC01000010.1:52614-57410 GCF_002414625.1 Methylophaga sp. UBA5088
CCAACGTTAGATTGGAATGATGCAGGCACTACCGCACTTGAGATTCTGGCTGACATTAACGACTTCTTAAAAAGTGTTTGGATCAATTCTTCAAACATTCATGCGGCTAATACACTTGTATTACCGTCAGAACGTTGGAGCAAGCTTGCTACCACTCCGGTCAGCGATGTAAACCCAGATAAAACCATTCTGGCTTTACTTCGTGAACGTAACGTCTACACGGAAATGACAGGTCAACCACTTCGTATCGTGCCACGCCTTCAGTTATCACAAGAGGAACTGGTGAAATACGATCCAACTGTGACTAAAGATCGCATGATGGCGTATGAGTACAACCAAGAAAACTTGGTAATGCATATACCTATGATGTGGCGTCCATTAGCTCCACAGTTAGACGGTCTGAAAATCATGGTGCCTGCTGAATACAAGGTATCTGGTGTTGAGTTCCGTTATCCGTTGTCAGGTGCATATCGCACATTAATCTAATCAGCTTCAGCCCCGTTAATTCGGGGCTATTTTTTTGGAGAAAGATATGCTCGTTAAAAACAATACAGCAAGAATCATCGGTATTAACAGTCAAGGTGAAAAATCAGTCAAAGTTTTACCTGGCGACAATCCCGCCGTTGAAATCACAGCAAAAATGGCAAAGCTTGATTTTGTGAAAGAATTAATCAAACAAGGTCAATTGGTTGTTGTCACGGAAGAAGAATCTGAAGACAAACCTAAAACTGAAAAAGAACAGTTAATCGAAGACATTGAAGCATTAGGTATTGAAGCTAAATCAAGCTGGACTATCAAGCAGTTGAAAGAAGAACTTGAAAAAGCGTTAAGCGTTAGAAGAATCTGAAGACTAATCAAATGGACATCACCTCATCAATTATCGCCTCGTTTCGTGGTGTTCAGCCCGCCTTTGCAGATGATACAAAGTGGCCTGATGCCATTGTAGAAAATGCACTGTATGAGGCTGACTCGGAAACAGGCGGTAGTGGTTGGGGTGGATTTGAAGATGAAGGGCACAACTTCAAGCGGCGTGGCATGTATTACTACGCTGCGCACTGGTTGTCAGTTACCTACCTGACACAAGATGCCAGTGATACAAGCAATATCAGCCCTAATGCCCGTTTAAATGTGTCGCAAAAATCCGTTGGTGATGAATCTATTCAGTACCGGATAACTGCAATGCAGGAAACAGGAGATGACTGGCTTTCACTGACCAACTACGGCGTTCAGTTTTTACGTCTTCGTCGTCGTGCTGGCATGGGTGCGAGAGCAGTCTAGTGACCGTAAAAATAACCGGACTGCAACAAGTCAGGGACGCATTAAAAAAAGAGTTAGACAAGTTTAGTAGTGAGTATGCCTTGATTGGTATTCATGAAGATGCAGGCAATGTTGAGGGTGAAAACTTCACTATGGCAACGCTCGGCGCTACTCAGCATTTTGGCAACGACAGAGTGCCAGCAAGGCCCTTTCTTGATTTAGGCGTTGCGAAAGGTAATCAAGAGTACCTGCATACCATTCAGAAAGGCATTAAAGACGGATTAACCAGCAAACAGATTGTCGAGCGAGTTGGTTTATTGGCTGTCGGTAATGTTAAAGAATATATAACGGATTTAAGAAGCCCGCCTAATGCGCCAAGCACAATTAAGCGTAAAGGCAGCTCTAATCCGCTAATTGATACCGGCGCTATGAGGGCGAGTATCAAGCACATCGTATCGTCTAAAAAGCCAGAGGAATCGTTATGAGCTTAAGTATGTCGGGTCATATCGATGATGTGTTTGAGTCTGGTGAGGTCACGCTGATTTATAGCGCTGGCAGTTATGTTGACGGTATTTGGGAAGAGGGAACACCTGAAACAGAAGTCTATACGGCAGATATTCAGCCTTTAAATGATAAAGAGCTTGGCAATCTGTTAATGGGTGGTCAGCGGATATTGGATTCAAGAAAACTCTATATCAATGACGGAAACCTTGCTCTGCTAAAGCTTGGTAAGGATATGCAGTTTCTTGATGAGGACTGGAAGATTGTCTCTCGTGATGTAAGGGAAAATCGCAATTACGCAAAAATAGTGGTGGTGAGATACGATGACCAATGAAGAGTTATTCACTATCTTACGCCCCCATATATTGGCATTAACGGGCGTTCCTGAATGCATGCTTTATGCACAGAACGCAGACGCGCCACAAGGCGAATATGCCTCAGTAAATCCACGCTATGCCATTGAGGAAAGAGGTCAGGCCAACATCTATCGAAAAGATGTACCGGGCGATCTCGTTGAATCAGATGTAAGACCACAAGCCATGATCACGGTTGCCGTTGAGTTCTTTCGCGGTGAAGCATTAGAGCGTGCTGAACGCTTATTGCAGATGGGAAAAATAGAAACCGTCACATGGGATTTATTCAAACACAAACTATCCATTAGAAACACAAGCGGCGTTCTCAATTTAACGGCGCTGCAATCAAGCAACTTTGAGCAACGTGCGCGTATTGAGCTCTATCTATGGGCAGAACTCAGCACGAAATACACCGTTAACAACATTTTGGGAACGTCCATTGTGGCGGAAAACGAGGATGGCGACACCATCCAAGAAATTGATATAGACATAAGAGGCTAACAAATGGCTTATCCAGCAGACAGAATCATTCAGGTAAATGCGAGAATCAGCCCTGCTGGTTTGGGCTTTGCCAATTTTGCATCAGCTACATTGTTTGCTGATTCGACAGAGATTGGATCGCTAACAAAAGACACATACAAAACCTATTTCGATATTACTGAAGTGGCAGCGGATTACGCTGATACCACTGACACATATAAAGCCGCTGCTAAATGGCTAGGCGGCACACCTAAGATGCGTCAAATTAATATCTGGGTTACCGATCCAGCCGATGCCACATTAACAGCAACACTTAACAAGGCCCGTGATTCATTCTGGTGGTATTGGACGCTTTTCACTGCTGACACATACGCAGATGCGGCAGAGGTGTTATTGGCGGCTGCATGGTGTGAAGAAAATGCAAGTATGTTTGTTGATAATCAAACTGGAACAGCAGTAGCTGCAATTCGTGATCAGAATGATGATACCGATATTGCCACACAATTAACCACACTGGGTTATCGCCATGCTTACACAGCGGCTCATGCTACTGATGCTTACGCAGGAACGGCGCTAGCTAAACATTTTGCAGCCGTCAATTACAGTGGTGAAAACACAACCATTACCGGCGAGTTTAAAAAGTCACCTGGCGTTGCTTCTGAGGACTTAAAAGGCAGTGAAATTGCCGCAATGGAAGCCGACACGAAGAAAGCGACATTTTATGCAACAGTTGAACTGCAAGGCTCATCTGATGTTGGCCGCTGGTTAAACACCATCACGCACAGCACCTACGGCGAATACATTGATGATGTGGTCAACCTTGATGCGTTTATTAATACGTTGACGGTAAGCACATACAACACCATTGCAAATGTCCCAACAAAACTGAGACAAACGCCACGAGGACAGGCAGTAATTCTTGCATCTGTTGAAGATGATTGCCAGAAGTTCATCACTAACGGATACATGGGGCCGCGCATCTATACAGACCCCGATGATGGCATTGAGAAATACACTGTAGGTTATGAAATCCTAACCAAGCCTGAAGATATATTAGTTATATCTGATGAGGATAGAAATATCAGACTATCAGCCCCTATTCGAGTTCGTATATTCCGAGCAGGTGCCATCCATAAATCAATCATCGACCTAAGCGTCTTTTAAGGAAAACTGATATGGCAATAAATAATTTCAGCGTTGAACAGATTGTTGTAACGGTAAATGGTCGAGAAATTACTGATTGGGGCGAGTCTGAGCAGCCAATTAGCGAAGCTCCTATTGATCCAAAAGCAACGTTACGCAGAGGCAAAGGTGGCGGTGCGGTTCGTCTTGATAGGGTGAACCCAGGTCGAGCAGTGACTTTATCATTAAATCCTGGCAGTCCAGACTCAGCCTATATGCAATCGTTATTTAATAGCAATGCGACAATTACTTACACAAGACAAGTTATCGGCACACTTGAAAAAGTTATTGGCACTGAAGGCGTAATTGTAAATGATGGCCCTGTAAATCGTGGCGGTCAGACAATATCTGACGATGAATACATGATCGAACTAAACGCTTGGACTGGCATTAAAGGTGGCGAATAATGTCCGTGGTTGAATCATTCACCGTTGGTAATACCACTTACAACGTGGCGCGTGCATCAGCTGTACAGCAAGATGAAGTGTTGAGCATTTTGACGGCTGCATTAATTCAGCGTCTTGTTGCAGCCGGTGAAAACAATATTGATGCAGATGAATCAGTTTTATTTCCAATGATGATGTCATTGCCATTTCAGGTTAAACAAAAGTTCGATGAGCTTTTAATGTCTCGTATCACAATCAGTGGGCGTGAAGACTTTATCGGTTACAAAGACTTTGACGGCAAGGTCACCGACTACAACCGGCTACGTGCAAAAGTATTGAAGTGGAACCTTGAAGGTTTTTTTACCTACTGGGCAGAAGAAAAAAGCGCCGCAATTCAGGCAATGCAAGAAAGTCAGCAATAAACTGGCACCTGATGCGCCCATGCACAGGCATTCACGGCATCTGTCCACCGTTATGCACATGGGCTGAGCTTAATAATGGCACCTATTCACTTGAGGACGTTGAAATGTTTAATCAGACAATGAATCAAATGATTGCCGATTACAAAGCGTCAGTGGCGAATAAATAGTGAATACAATAAAAAACTTCCTTGTCGGTGTAGGCCTTGATACAAAGT
>NZ_DIAC01000010.1:57546-58556 GCF_002414625.1 Methylophaga sp. UBA5088
GATAAAGGCTCTGAGAAAGTTGATAAGGGCTTAGATAGCTTCAGAACAAAGGCGGGATTTGCTGGCGCGGCAATGGTGAGCGCTATGGTCGGCGCTGGTCTTGCTGCTGTTAACGCTGGAAGCAGAATAGATAAACTTAACCTATCAACGTCTGGCATGGATGCATCCACCAAGTTTGTGCATGACTATGGCGGTGCGCTAACCATGCTTGGCGGTGAAGCCAGCGAAGCAGAGCAAGCCTTAAAACGTGTTGAAACAGCTTTAACCAATTTCAGAGTAAAAGGTGACTTTGGTGATTTTCAAAATATCGCCTTAGCTGGTATTGATACCACTGCATTAACACAAGCCAAAGATAGTGAAGAATTTATCAAAATACTGGCTGAGTTAACGCCTGAGCTAAACAAAGACCAGCAACGTATTTTGCAAGAGTCTTTCGGTTTTTCTGATGCGGTCATGCAGTCATTGAGGGGCGGTAGACAGGCTTTAGATCAAAACATTGCACGAGTAGCAGAGTTGACAGGTGATTTTACAAAAGCCACGGAGTCAGCACGAGAATATAACAAACAGATAGCAGAACTTCAGTTAAGAATTGAGGGTATTGGAAACTCTCTGGCAACAAGCATGTTACCAGGCATTAACGGAATATTAGATGCTTTCGGCAATTTTATTGACGACAACAAAAGCTTTATCGAGAGCGCGATAGAAAATCCATCAAATGCCGCTAAGCCAGCCATTATGAGTGGTTATTCAATGCACCCGGGTGTGATGCTTTATGAGTCATATAAAAATGGTTCGCTAGGTAATGCATGGGATGACACAAAATCAAGTGTTGGCGGCTGGTTAGGTGTTGATGATATGCGTCAAGGCGCTGTAGATAGTAATGATGTAAAAACCATCACCCCTGATTTTACGTTTAGAGATACATCGACAGGTGAAGTGACAAAATACACACCACCTGAAATTAAGAACAATTTAGATATTACCCTTGAGTTAGATGGTAGAGCGATTGA
>NZ_DIAC01000010.1:58613-66177 GCF_002414625.1 Methylophaga sp. UBA5088
GATTGAGTCAAAAGTAACTAATGTTATTGAAAGACGTGAGCAGGCCACTATCGACGACATGCAATCAACCACGGTCAGATAAATGAGTGTCATTAATTTACTATTTCGGCAGTCACCTAAGCTTGCCGGGTATGAGTTTGATGCTGTTTTAGAAGACACCATTGATGCGAGTATTCAGCTGACACGCTATCCGGTTGAGTCTGGGGCGATGGTTAACGATCACCGAATCATTAACCCGATTAAGTATTACCTGACAGGTGCTGTTAGTAATAACCCTATCAAGCCGATTCTGACTGATTTTGTCGGACTAGCTACAGAGATTGATAGTAACAACCCGTATATTGCGACCATTGCTGGTTTATCTATCGGATTCCTGTCTGGTTCCAATGAGACAAGAGCGTCAAGTGCGCTGCAATTCCTCATTGATTTGATGGTAGTCGGCCTGCCTTTTGATGTAGATACCGTCGATGCAAATCTGGCTAACATGGTGATTACCAGAATTAGCCGGACAAGCAATGCACAGAATGAAAACGGCTTAATCTTTATTGCTGAACTGCAAGAACTGATTACGCTTGATAGATTGCCAGATATTCTGCAACCTTCACAAGTGCAACTTCCCGATGGTGATCCATGTAAAAGCGCGGCGGCGGCTGATGTGAAAAGTGGTCAGCGTGTAGGTTCTGATCCATCAGCAGCGCAAACCACAGCCATTGAACAAGTGCTGCAATATGGCGGGGTGGATATATGATCACCATTCCATTACTGGCCGGCTCAGAAAACGCGCATCAGCAGTTTTCAATGCAGCTTGGTAACAACTACATCGATTTTGTTATTAACTACGTGTCATACCTAGATTTACCTGCATGGACAGTTGATTTATACCGTGATGGCACGCCGCTTGTTTACGGTGCAATGCTTGAGCCGAACGCCAATATTATCGAAGGCTATCAGCTTGGTATTGGTTCACTCGTATTTATCGGTGAAGAGGTCACGCTAGATAATTTAGGTATCGACAACGCTCTAATCTGGACACCGTAATGGCTCAATACTTAAGACGGTGGCAACTTGACATTGACGGTGTTGAGTTTGCAAAGGGTGGTAGCGATAGACAGTTAAGAATTGTTTTTGACGTGATTGTGTCACCTCAAAACACACAGTCATTTGCAGATATCAGGCTGTATAACTTAGCTAAAAGCAATGTGATAAGTAAAGATTCTACCATCACGCTAAGAGCTGGTTTTGAAAACAGTGTTGACCAGATTTTTAGCGGAATCATCACTAACGTACTGCCAGAAAGGGAAGGCGCAAGTACAGCAACAAGAATGCTTTGCAAGTCAGGTTCACCAGCTAATGATAGAGGCTCTGCCAATGCATCATACGGCGCAGGCACAAAGGTTGTTGATGTATTAAAAGACCTGGCCAACTCATGGCCTAGACGCCTTGAGCTTGACGAAACGCAGTTTAATGACAACCCGGTATTTATCAGTGGGTTTATTGCTGATGGTGATATACCCAAGATATTAAACGATCTCGGTTACCAGTTTAATTTTACATGGGTCAATGAGCGCGGAACGCTGGTTATTACCAGGAAAGGCAAAACGCGTAGCACGCCGATATTTGAGGTGAATCAGTACACGGGCATGATTGGCATGCCTGAAGTTAATCGTGGTCCTGATGGCCTTGGTGTCAATGTGAATATGCGGATTAACCCATATATTCGTACAACCAGCCGTATTAACGTTAAGTCAGAGTTCAGTACCTTTAATACGGGCAATATCTTTATTCAACCTTTATCTGGTGACTCGTCGGCAAATGGACTCTATAACGTGCTGGCTATGTCTTACTCAGGTGATAGTCATGGTGATACATGGGACTTGACGATTGACGCTATTAGGCCGGGACAGGCAGCAACACAGACAGCACCAAACATTGATGCTCAGCAATCAACTGGCTCATTAGTTTGGGGCGCGAAAGTATCAAAAGAATTTAGGGCTAAGGTTCGAGAAATTGCTAATAACCTTGGTATGAATGCTGACTGGATCATGTCAGTCATTGCGTTTGAAACGGGTAACTCGTTTGACCCATCGGCGTTTAATAAGTCAGGTGCTACAGGTTTAATTCAGTTCATTCCGTCAACAGCACGCTATTTAGGCACCAGTACAGCAGCCTTATCCAGAATGACAGCGGTACAGCAGCTTGATTATGTTGAACGCTACTATGAGGACTATGCAAGCCGCATTAGAAATATAGGTGATGCTTATATGGCTGTGTTGTGGCCTGCTGGAATTAATCGTGCTGATTCATACGTGCTTTGGCAAAAGGTCGGCAAGTACGCGAGAGAATACGCCCAAAACGCCGGGCTTGATAAAAACGATGATGACACGATTACTCGCGGCGAAGCAGTTGAGCGAGTCAATGACAGCTATAAACAAGGGCTTAAATATCTACGATGAGTAATTCACCTAACACGAATAGCTCATCTGGAATGATTGAGTCCGCCTTTAGAGAATTAATGAAGGGCGTTTATACCTGCGTACCTGGGTATGTTATTTCTTTGATTGATTCAGGCAGTAAGCAGCGTGCACAAATACAAGTAGGTATTGAGCGTGTTGACGTAAATGGTGCTTCGTTTGCACTAAAGCCAATTATTGATGTGCCAGTGCATTTCCCTGGCGGCGATTACTGCATTGAATACGAGATCAATAAAGGCTGTGAAGGGCTGATCATGTTCTCTCAGCGCTGTACCGATGGCTGGAAAAACACAGGTGGTATTGCACAAAACCCAATAGGGCGTATGCATGACTTACAAGATGCCTTTTTTATTCCTGGGTTTCGCAGTGATGGCAATGTGCTTGCTGATTTGCAGAATAACGGTATCAGGCTGAGAAACAAATCAGGCAGTCAGTACGCATGGTTAAAAAACGATGACAGCATTGAGATTGAAAACGGTCTAGGACATATACGCATGGCGGCTGATGGAACAGTCACTATTAATAATGTTGTGATCACACCTGAAGGCCTTATCACTACACCTGAAAACATTGTGTGGGGTAGCGGTTCTATCAGTGGTGAAGATCATGTTCACTCAGGCGTTGATCCAGGTGCAGGAAACTCGGGGCCACCAGTATGACGGTAAGAGCATTAGATGAAAACGGCGATATCGTCACGTATGGCGATATTTTTATATCCGGAAGAGAAGAGATTGCACAAACCTGCGTGACACGGTTAAAGCTGTTCTTGGGTGAGTATTTCCGTGATGTAACAGACGGCACGCCATGGTTTCAGCAGATACTTGGCAAATTCGGAAACTTGAATAATGTCGAGTCACTACTGAGAAACAGGATTGCACGAACACCTGGCGTGGTAAGGCTTCTATCTTTCAATCTTGATTATGACCTGCAAAAAAGAACCATAACTGTATCAAGTTATGTGCTAACAAAATTCGGCGAAACAGAGGTTTTATACAATGGCACAGTTGACAGCTCAGGGTTATAAGTTAAAAACTCAGAACGAGTGGTACGATGAAGAGCGTCAACTTTATTTAGATATTGATGCTGATTGGAACCTCGATCCATCAACGCCAGATGGTTTAAAAATGGCTCATGATGCAGAGGTGTTCTCTGCACTCGATGAAACACTGCAACAAGCCTACAACTCGAAAGACCCAAACAAAGCGCGTGGTAAAGAGTTAGATATTGTCTCTGCACTGACATTCACCACTCGATCACTGGGTACACCTTCAGACGTTGAGCTGTTATTCAGTGGCAATCCAGGCGCAACGGTTTTGTCCGGTGCCATTATTGAATCAGAAACAACGGGTTCAAGATGGGTGATTGATCAGGCTTATACCTTGGATGGTTCAGGGCAGGCCACCGCTACAGCAACCTGTACCGTTATCGGTCAGACTCAAGCTGATGCTGGAACGTTGACTAAAATAATTACTACCATGTCAGGGGTGGTGAGCGTTACCAATCCTTCACCAGCAACACCAGGCACAACAAAAGAAAGAGACGCATCTCTACGACTAAAGCGTAAAGCTTCAGTGGCTAGACCTGGATCAAATCAGGTTGGTTCAACATATGGAGAGCTTTACTCGGTAGAAGGTGTAAGGCGCGTTAGGGTTTACGAAAACTTTACTGGTTCTGCAACTGTTGATCCGGTTTTTAATCCACACGGTTTACCTGCACATTCAATGGCCGTCATCGTAGATGGTGGTGATGATTATGATGTCGCTTATGCTATTTATTTAAAGAAAAACCCTGGACCACAATTAGTTGATGTTGGTGATGATGTAACTGTCATCGTCACGGACGAAGAATATCTAACAAACACACAGCCAATTCTTTTCAATCGACCAACTTATGTCGATATGGTGATCGCAATTGAGCTGACTGATGACAATGACGAATTACCGGAAGACATTGAAAACCTAATACAAGAAGCCTTTCTTGAGTTTGCTAACGGGTCAATGACTTCTCCCTCATGCGGGTTTAGAAATAGAGGTTTTGAAATAGGCGAGTCAGTGCCTTATAGCAGTCTTTATACACCAATAAATCATGTTATTGAGCCTTACGGCAACGCCTATGTATCGGCGCTTACAGTTAATGGCGCAACAACCAATCAGGCGATTGCATATAACGAGCTAAGCCGTTGGACTGAATCAAACATCACCGTGACGATTGCCTAATGAATCTGCCAGATAGGATTTACAGTCAGTATCGGACTAAGCCGAAGCTAGTCGATTGGATGAATATTGCCCGTAAACTAGGCGGTGATATAGAAGCTGCGGCTGAAGCGGTTAGGTATTCATACGATATTGATACGGCGGCAGGTGAACAGCTTGACATCATTGCAAGAATCGTCGTTATTGACCGTGGGTTTATTGCCAACATTCCGCTTGATCAAGTAAGGGCTGACGCAGTTGAATCAACGCAAGCAAGGGCTGGTGATGGTTCAAGAGCATCAGCCAAAACCGCTGCATCTGATTCTACTATGTCAGATGGTCTACTTCGCATTGCAATTAAAGCCAAAATAGCGAAAAACAATGGTGATGCAACCATCCGAAGCATATTAAAACAGATGATGATCATAGCTCCAAATATCGAATACATCTCTGTTTTCGATAATCAGGATATGACATTCGGTATTGAGTTTTCTGGTGATATCGACCCACTAACAAGATGGGCACTTTTTAATTCAGACTTAATTCAAAGGCCGCAAGGCGTTCAATTTTTAGGTATCACAGAAAAATCAGATTTTTATAGGGCTGCCCCAACTGCTGATGCAGTAAGAGCTGGGCAAGAAGATATCAGAGCAAGAAGATATAGGGGCGAATAATGACAATAAATGTCAAAACAACATATCCAGACAATGCTGATGCTGCATCTTTAGATTATATAACAGGCAGCTTCAGGAATGACTCAACGCCATCATCTGAGGATGGTACACCTTTAGAAGTGGCATGGATGAATGACTTTTTAGGTAGTCGTGATGCTATTTTAGCCGAAGGTGGCGTGACACCGAGCGGAGTTCCAGATACTGCGCAAGAATCAGATGTTTTGGATGCTTTAAAGCAGATCATTGCTGACAATACACCTGATCAATCAACTCCGATTGTGTCCGGATTAGTCGTTACAAATAATGTTACAGATTTAGAACATGACATTGATATTAGTGCTGGTAGGTATGGTTCAAATATCCTAGCAGCAGGTATGACAAAGCGACTGGACGCTACATTTTCCGCAGGAACAGGTAACGGTGGCATGGTTGGAACCCTTCCAGCGTCAGGGGTTGTATATATATTTTTCATTAGAAAAGATTCAGACGGTTCGCTAGATGTCTATGCTGAGACTACGAATGGAGCAACACCTCCTAGCGGTTGGTCGATTATAAAATGCATAGCGATTAGACCAACTGACGCAGATGGAAACCTGATAAACGTTAGCGTTATCGGTAATGGAAGCATGCTTTCCATATCACCAGTTGCTCTAGTTGCTGATATTTCAGCAACAAATCCTAGTACAACAAGAACGCTTTACCCTGTATCTGGTGTCTTAAGCTGCCCTCCAAATGTGAGAGCTAAGCTGCTTGTTTCGTATGAGTCACTTCCATCTGGTCAGGCTACAGCAGTTCTTATAACAAGTGTAAATCAATCAGATGTCGACCCAGATATAACCACCATGCATACGCTTAGCGCGTCATCACAATCTACCCGTTCAGCTGCCGAAATAGATGTTTACATCGGATCCTCAAGACAAATATATGCGAGAAGAACTGCAGAAAATGGGCAGAACCTAAAAGTCATTGTCACGGGCTGGATTGAGGATAGAAGCTAATGTTTGTTCATAGACTGAACGGTGAGATTATTGGTTCAGGGGCAAATCCACAAACAGATAGAGCGCCTGAGATTGCTGATGAGAATAACGCCGCATGGATGATTTTTAAAAAAAAATTAGATAATCATTCAACGCTATCAAAGTTAAAAGCCATCGACTATTTCATCGATACGAACCAGTTCGATGCTTTCATGGCTTTCATTGAAGCTGACAAGAAGCGCGAACAAAGATGGAACGCTGCTCAAAATCTGGGTATTGACGATCCAATGATGGATGACTATTGCAGTGAGTTTAATGTGTCAGACCAACAACTTCAGGGTTTATTCAATGCGCTCAATACTTAGCAAGATTAGGTCTTTTGCCAGTGTTCGCTTTTTCAATGCATTGACTCTAGTGAGCCAAGCCGCGAACGGATTACTTTTAGGCGGCAATCCTGACGAGTCCATAAGTGCCAGATGCTTCCGTCAAGGAAAGCTAGACGCAGATGCAGGATGGTATAGAGCAATGAAAATGGTTGATACCTTGTTCTGGCTTTTTCAAAAAGACCACTGCCATAAAGCATGGCTCACTGATTATAACCATGCACTAAAAATAGTCCGTCAATACTAACCGAAACAACTACCCGAAACACAGACCGCGAAAGCGGTTTTTTTACGTCTATTAGATGGAGATAAGAATGTCTACCTCAATTACATATGAAGTAATACCCGCTGATGGTTGGGTAGAAATATCCGCGGCTGACGGTCTTGAAGGTCTAGTTTGCAATGACGGAGATACCTGCCGTTATGCAGAGACAGCATCAACAGAGCCCGGCGAAACTATCAAGGGAACAGTATTAAAACGCTCAGAAGAATTCCCAAAGCTTTCAACTAAAAAAGCATGGATTAAATGTGACATTGGTAAGGCTGCAATTACATTTACTGAGTGGGAAGCTCCAGCAGCATAAATCCAATGACCAACCAAAACCAAGACCGCCTAAAGGCGGTTTTTTTATGCCTGGAGAAAATGCATGCTGAATAAAAAGGTGCTTGCTGCGATTATTAGTTTGAGGATGCGTGGCGGCTCAAGTGTGGTGGGTGAAGGCACGCTAATCTCTCAACCAGCAGACTATCGCGGTATAGCCAATACTGAGGCACAAAACTTAGGTTCTGTGGTTGCAGGCTTTGAGGTTGTGCCTACTGTAGACATTCTTCCTAAGCATTTAGTAGTTAAGATTGTTCCAGGCAACC
>NZ_DIAC01000010.1:66281-69202 GCF_002414625.1 Methylophaga sp. UBA5088
AAGTAGAAAACTGAGTACAAGAGCTGTTAACGAATTCACAGACTTTGATATTCGCATCAAGGTTTCATATCGGAACGGTGACCCGGTTCCAGACTGGTTTGGCATTATTAATCCTGTTACAGAAGAAGCGCATAACCTCTTAACGGATAGTTCTGAGGGCACGCTGCATGCCATGATTCCTGTGGCTGGTGACTTTAATGTCACGGTTGAGGTTATGTCACCAAGCGGTATTGATGGTCAAGTAAGGTTTGCTTCTCTGACTAAAGAATTGAATCCCATCACTGAAAGCACGTTACCTATTCGCTTTTACGATCAGGATGATGGTGACGCAGGTAATGATGGCCTTGACCCTTGGGGGGTTAGCCTTACAACGGCAGCCTATACCGACTCAACTCAAATCGTAGAGCAAACAGGGGCTTTCACATCAGTTGATACCGATGCAGCAACGGCTGATATCTGCCCGATTTATCACTACAACTTTATTTATTTATCTGGCGCTACAGAGGGTGGTTTCCCTGCTGGTTTATATCGTTTCACCAAGGTTAATGATAACCAGATTCAACTTGCCGAGGCGCTTGGTGCTGATTATACAAATGTTACCAGCTCTACTGGGCCGAAGCAGACAATCACTGGTGGAGCGTTTGATAATCTTGGTGGTGAGACTTATTACCTATCAGGGAATTATACAAGAAGTTATGCGATTAATTTTAGCTCTACCGGATATCACCTGATCGGGTATAAAAATAGACCAGTCATAACTAATGATTCACCTAGTCGTGTAATTTCATACGGTTTTGGGGGTGGAGGTAGCCTTTCTGGATTTAATTTCTTTGGAAACTTAATAATTGATGGAGAGAGGACTAGTGCATGCGTAGCACAGTCTATGTCATCTAGCGGGGCTGGTACATTCAGAAACCTAGTTCATCGGGTTGATTTCATTAACTCGGTTAGCGCCGGCTCTAGTGTGGACATGCTAACAACTGACACAGGGGAGTGGACGCGAACATTGACTATGCTCCAGTGCAAATTTCAGCAATTAATATCTGATAGGTTTGAGCACACAAGCGCAGGCAATTTAGCTGGAACCATAAACTTTCAAGTATCAGCAACAATAGACCCTTCTACTCCGGCTACTGGCTACCTTTGGTATCTGGATGCTACAGGTCGAATACTATCTGATGACGACACAGTTAGACATAGAATCCCATACCTAAGCTGGTCTGGCGATACTTTTGTTTTGGATTCTGCTACAACAAGAGATTGTCCTGCTGGTGCTTATGTGGTTACTGGTGGGCCAGAGCTATACTCATACCAAGTCGTTCATGATGTGAGAAACAGAGATAGTGATTTTGGTGTTGTAGCCTGTGATTTTGAAACAGATTGCAAGGATGACACTAAAGATCATCATTTATACCCAACAGGTTACCTTGATAACTTGCTCGTTACTCTAAACAACTTCGGTAAAGGTATGGGTGTTTCTTATGCTGTTAATGGTAATTTAAAGTCTCAAATAGAAGATCTGACGCATTACAACATAGCCTTTACAAACAATAAGCTATCCAAGTACATGCGAATGGGCGTTGACTGCTCTATCACAAATACATATTCATACCCTGTTGAGTACGCGGAAGGACTGTTGCTTGCTGACAATTATTCAAATGTTATGCACTGTCTGTATTATGGCAGTAACGCAAGGACTATTCGTTTTGCCAGAAACAGTGATATAGATACTGCTGGATTGCACAACGAGTACACAAATTGGGCGACTGTAGTTTTGGCTACAGCAGCGGCAACAGACAGTGCTGAATTTCATATTACTGCTGACGGCAATGTAGTCACAGATAGGCAGTTCATCAAAGCTGATGACGGTCAAACGCAGTTTGATGTTGTAGATAATGACGCTCAGATTGATTTTGACGGTGTCACTATGCGAATTGACTCAACAGCTTACGCTGATGGGGTTATTGACCGCAACAATCTGTACGCACCTGCGAACGCTGCTGGTTATATCGCTCTCATTGACGGTGCTGGTTATAACATAACAGAGTTCAATACAGAGGTAAGCGGCACAAATACATCAGAAGCGTCAGGGCCTACTTTAACAGAAGTCTTTGTCGGTGATTTTGTTGCACCCGATCTCGCAGACGTTGCAGACCTCACTGGATGGTCTGCTCTTGAAGAAGTATCCAGCATCGCTCTTGAGATAGACTCAAATCAAGTTTATAACCGTGGTGACATCAGCCGCCGCTCTAACTTTGCCGAAGCGGTTATTACTGATGATCACCATGCAACCGTAACAGCAATAACAACTGGAGCATCCACCCGAGTTTATGTATTAACTAGGGTTAACCCTGCACTCATAGGATATGAGGTTAGCCAGTTCTATGCGATGGAATTTGATATAAACACAACCGCGGGAACAGCATCTGTGCAAGCATTTCGTGTTAATGGAGCAACTGAAACCCCTCTCGGTTCTGCTGCGAATCTAACTGGCTTAACTGGCACAAACATATTACAGATGAGAGCTATTGGCACAACATTGGAGATGTATGTGAATGGTGACTTAGCAGCCACAACTACAGATGCTACCTATACAACAGGTAAAACAGGCATGAGGATAATACAGCTTCCTAGTACAACAGCCCGTATCTCTGCCTTTTCGTGCGGCAACATTACCTAAATTAAACAATGCTCATTAAGACCCGCTTCGGCGGGTTTTTTATTGCCTGGAGAAATGGATGAAAAAGCGAATCATAGCCGGTGTTATCGGTGGGCTTGTTCTAGCAAGTCAGCCATTGATGGATTTTCTCAGCAAATGGGAAGGTGGTAGCGGTGGTATGACTGTTTACGCTGACAATCTAGCAAATGGACTACCTACAACCTGCCATGGAATAACAAAGTACGTGACTGATGAGCCTGTG
>NZ_DIAC01000010.1:69263-73417 GCF_002414625.1 Methylophaga sp. UBA5088
CGTGACTGATGAGCCTGTGATTGTGGGTGAGTATTGGTCACAGGAAAAATGCGATCGCGTTATGAGCGTATCACTTGGCAGGGTACAAACAAAATTACTTGATTGCCTTGGCTTTCTGCCACCACAAACTGTTTTTGATGGGCTATCAAGTCTTGCTTGGAATGTGGGCTATGTTAAAGCGTGTAATAGTCAGTCAGCTAAATATGCAAGGCAAGGTAAATACAAGAAAGCGTGTGATTTACTGGCAACGACATTCTCAGGCAAACCAAACTGGTCATATGCAAGTGGTCAGTTTATTCAAGGCTTATATAACCGAAGACAAGATAACCGAGATAATCTCTGTTTAGCAGGACAGTATCAATGAATCCCCTTAAGCCGTACATTTTGATTGGCTTGTTTTTCTCTGGGTTAAGCATTGGTGTCGGCACGGGTTGGTGGATTAACGGATTGATTAAAAATGCTGAAATATCAAACCTAAAAACAGCACACAGCAACGAGTTAAAATCCATATCTGAAGAAGCACTAAACACACAGCAATCATTACAAGCCGAACTCGACGCTAACGAAAAGCTATGGGCCACTGCTGAAGCCATCCAATACAGGAAACTACGTGATGCAGAAAATGAAATTAATCAGCTTCGTGATGATGTTGCTGCTGGGCGTAAGCGCCTGCTCATCAATGCAACCTGTCCAGCCGGTAGCGACAACGTGCCCGAAACCAGCTCCGATACCAGCATGGGCGAAAGAGCCGCCCCCAGACTTACTAAAGACGCTGAACGGTATTATTACACCCTCGTCGAGCAAATAGTAACTATGACAGCCCAGCTTCGGTATTATCAGGCAAGGTGCGAGTAACCAATCAGTTACTCGCTTGCCAGGCTATATTAATAGCCCCTCAGCCCACTAGATAGCTGTTCCGATTCTTTTAACAGGATCTCAATTAACTTTTTCATTTCTTCGTTTTTTGAGTTATCCGCTAACTCCCTCAACTCATTAACTGTTTCCTTTGAAAGCATATCCAATCTCCTTATTTTGACGAAAAAAATACTTTCGCCACGATTTAAAATAACTTTATCAAACAAATAGATAAAATTCTCTTTTTTCACACTTGGCGAAAGTGGATTGTTTGCTAACTATCTAATTTTGCGTGAATATTTGGCGGCCTTCTAAGCCGAGGGTAGCAGGTTCGAGTCCTGCCGGGCGTACCAACACTTATCTATAGCAGACAATTCAGCGGAAGTGCTCACTCACTTTACTTTCGCCATGCATCGGCCTACCGATTTATTTATTGTGTATCTCAGAACAAATTGATCATGTGAAGCTTCAGTATCTTACGATAGTTCAATTCTGCCAAGAAAATCTGGGTTGTGATTTTGCCAACCAATTGAGCACATTTGATGCCGGGTTTGACCTTCCCTTGAATTATACGCCGCCTCTTGAACATCCCAGGCGAGCCGCATAATATATCTAAATCTCCTCTTTGCCCATTATCGGGCTTATTTGAAGTGTCCGCAAAGTCAGGTTAGAACCCGGATTTGGTGCTCTGAGTTGCGCGTCTGTGGATGTTTTTTGTTCGTCATAGCGCTTCCTTTCTAGCAATATCAATTAGTTACACATAGAAAAATCTATAAACAATCCATGGAATACGATGATATTCCATGAAACCTCATGACACACGCTGTGTGCCCTAAGGTGTTGATATTGCTATTTACTACACTGTGAAACGTTGTGATGTCTGCATCACAATTTGGGACTAAAAAACTCATCTAGGGAGTCCCATCATCCACATGGCATGAATTTTTGGAAGGGTGAAAGGCCAGACTAAATAAATCTTGCAATTAGTTAGCTAACTAACTATAGTGGGAAACATGTTGGAGCTTAAAGATTTACCAGACGCGGACATCCTTAAGAAATTTGCTGATCGGTATCCCGAAGTAGATATTGATAGGGTCATGCAGTTTCTAACATTCTTGCGTGTTGGCACAGATCTCTCAAACGGCCTAGACCGCTACCTAGAGGCGCATGCTTTATTGCAAGGACGATGGTGGGTACTGGTGCTATTGATGCGAGAAGATGATGGGTGTTCTAGCCCATCCAAGCTGGCAGGAAAAGCCGGTGTCAGTCGCGCCACTATGACTGGACTCCTAAATAGTCTGCAACGTGACAAATTAGTCACCAAAATGGTCTCGCATGAGGACCGCAGACAAACACTGATCAAACTTACTACAAAAGGTCAGGCGAAACTTGATGAAGTGATGCCCGAATACTACCGGCGAGTCAACCAACTGATGTCAGTCTTGACAGAGGCGGAGAGCAAGACGCTTATGCAGATCCTGGCAAAATTGAACCAGCAGCCTGTGTTTTTATGAGTACTTTTTTATATATTTAATTAGCATCCTAACCAACCAGGAGGTTACCAATGAAAGAATCGAGAAAGAGTTCAAGAGAAATTGTCAAGAGTGCCAATCAACAGTGGAATCAGGCGCTTAACCAAGGTGAGCTGGAAAGTCTGATTGATTTATATGGTGATTCGGCGACCGTCTCGCCAGGCGATGGCACCTTGCTTGAGGGCCATGATGAGATAAGAAAATTATTCTCAGGCTTTATCGAGGGTGGTGTGCACAATCATCAGATTGAAACAGTGAAAATTATTGATGCTGAGACGCAAATTACCCAAGTAGGTTATTGGAAAGCTGAAGGCGTTAATGCCGATTCACAACCAATCGAGTTTGGTGGAGTGTTAGTTACTGTTCTGGAACAAAATGATGAGGGTGAATGGCAGCTGCAGTCTCATGTTTGGAATGTAACACCTTAAAAATATATCAATTTTTTTGCAGATAATACCGGCTTTCATGAGCTAATTTTTATAAAAGTTACGTTCCCTGATACTCATCAGGAGTTGGGCAGATATGGGGCATGTTACAAAATATGGGCTATTGAGGAGATTTTGCCTGCTTATCATTATGATAAGTGTGCCCGGAACTTCCTTCGCTGAGACATCAGTCAGTGCCAGTCTAAAATCGAAATATATTTGGGGTGGCGTACTGATGGGGGATGGCGCTGTCGTTCAGTCTGACCTCAAATATACTTCTGAAAACGGTCTGTTTATCGGGGGAATGTTTTCTACGCTGGATTTTAGCAATTCCGGTAATAACCAACTTGATGTAAAAGCAGGGTACAGTGGTTCAGTGGGTGGGCTTGAGTATGAGGCTGGTTTCGTCAGGCATGGCTTCACTGGCGATGCCCCCACTGATGAGGACGCCGGTGTCCTGAGAACTTTCTTTTCAGGTTCAATTGGAAGTTTCAATTTCATTTTGAAAATTCCGCTTAACGATGCCAGCTGGACCTCGACGGGGGATATTTATACCAATATCGGTTTGGTGAAGACATTCCCGGCCGACTTTCATGTCAGCATCAGGGCAGCGGCGTATTATTTCGCTGATGATGCGGTCTTTGATAATGGCATGGTCGCTTTTGAGAAGAAACAGTCATTTGCTTTTCGCAATGCCACATTGACTATTGAGCATGCAGTTACCGGAATGCCTCTGGATTTAGGACTACATTATTCAATTGGTGGCGAGCGCCGCAATGGCATTGAGCTGGATGACCATGTCTGGATTAGTCTTAATATGCATCTCCCATGAAAACGTTGATGTTTTTTCACTAATTCTTCTAATGTTAGGAGGTAATTGAGTAAATCAGGCCGTTCAAATAATGTTTTATGTAGCCATGATTCACTGAACGTTGGTTCAGTAGCGAACTCCAACTCTCAATGGCGAGATATTTTGTTCGACTGACCTGTTCCACACTTTCTAATCCACCAAGTCCGTCCTCAGTCCCAGCTTCAGGCGGCGTGTACTGGTTCACTTAAGCCGGACACCATTTTGCGGGGAGGGGCAATATAAACATTATGGTGGATTCAAAGGGGGGAAGGACCGGTTCATTTAATGGCAAATAACAATGAAGCAGTTGCAATTATTTGAGCTAATATTACTTTCGCCATGCAATTCCAGTCCGCTTTAATTCAGTGCCTTATGAGCATAAAATAAGCGTTTTGGCGAAAGTGAAAGCGAGCCTAAGTCATTGAATGAATTATATTCCTCTGTGGCCTTCTAAGCCGAGGGTAGCAGGTTCGAGTCCTGCCGGGCGTACCA
>NZ_DIAC01000010.1:73573-74333 GCF_002414625.1 Methylophaga sp. UBA5088
TTTCTATGGTTCTGATCCTGTGAGGACTAAGCTAAAACCCTTATTGTCTCTACTGCATAATGAAAATCAGCAAGCAGTTAATATCATCTGCAGATAGTTTGAGCTGAATATTCCTTATCAACACTAGCTCGTTAGTCTAGATATAGTTGTAAATGAGAGTAAGACAAAATTAGCCTTATCTTGTGCTTGCAACTCTAAAGGATAATCATTATTATTACCGCCTTCGATTTGTCGCGTGCGTCATTAAGGTCTACAAGTTTGCTAGTAGGAACACTGATATTTAATTTAAATAGATTGATATGTCAGGGTTATGAAGGTATTGAGCCTGGCTGATTAATGGAGAAAAGTCAGTCATAGTGGTGTAGCTGAGCTCAATTCTGCTTATGTAGCTTGTCAATGCAGTAAAAGTAGGAATTAATTTTCTGGCGGTACTGATTAGGTTGATAAAGTCCTAAGTATGAGTTTGAGCATCTCATCAATAGCGTTTTCTAGTTGGTCAGAAGCCACTTTTGATCTAAAACTAAGGCTTTGTTCTTCTGCCTTAAGCTTAAGTAACCTGTGCGCTAAGTTATAGTCCGACTCAATCTGCAATTACTAGACTTGATTCCCTGTCAGGGAAAGCGATGAATCATTTTTAATATTATATTGAATACTAATTGTTCGTATTTTAATTTATAGGGTGAAGGAATCTTAATGGCAAAAAAAGAGACAAAATTGGGGCGTAGTGACTTTACTAGTCGAGTCAATAGTCAAAAATGGG
>NZ_DIAC01000010.1:74422-85417 GCF_002414625.1 Methylophaga sp. UBA5088
GTGGCTTTACTAGTCGAGCCAATAGTCAAAAATGGGTGATGTCGACATTGGCTATGGCACTATCATCAGCAATGACAACACCAGCCTTTGCTGAAGAAGTCGATCTCGATACTGTTGTTATCGAGGGAGACAAATCTACTGCAGAAAGTAATCCTTACGCAGAGCCTGATGCGCCTTATAAAGCCAACCGTTTATCTGATAACAAGCGTACGCGCGACATTGCCGAAACGCCACAAACCATGACTGTTTTGACAAAAGAGTCGATTATCGACTCAGGTAAGACAGAATTAAAAGATATTCTGAGCGCACAGCCTGGCATTACATTGGGTACGGGTGAGGGCGGTAATTCTTTCGGTGACCGTTATATTATTCGAGGCTACGAAGCACGTAATGATGTATTCACCGACGGTTTGCGTGACCCAGGCCTTATCACCCGTGAAACTTTTGCGCTTGAGCAAGTTGAAATTACAAAAGGTCCTAGTTCAACTTTTGCAGGGCGTGGGTCTACGGGTGGTGCCGTAAATAGCGTGACTAAAAAGGCGAGCCTGGATGATGACTTTACAACGCTATCGGGTGGACTGGGTACGGATGAATATCAGCGCTATACCCTGGATACGAATAAAGTGCTAAGCGATGACTTCGCTGTTCGCTTTAATGCTTTATACAGTGAGGCAGATGTCCCTGATCGAGATCCAGCAGAAAAACGACGCCAAGGTGCTTTGTTGTCTGCAGTTTATCAGCCGACCGATGAACTTAGCCTGACAGCAGATTATTATCACTTTCGTGCCGATGATCGAACGGATCCGGGTGTTGCTCTGGATCGAGATACCAACAAAATACTTAAGTATGATTATGTTGGCCAGGACGGACTAGACTTCCAACATTCCAAGGCAGATATTTTTACATTTGGTCTTGATGTTGAGTTAACAGAGGGCATGCGATTAGAAAATAAATCGCGTATTGGTAAAACTGAAAACGAGTATATCGTGACTGCTTACAGTGCTCGCTCAGCAGGTACGCGGTCATTCACCGGTTGGCAGGAAAATGATTACCTTGGCAACCAGACAAACTTAATTATCGATCAGAACCTTTGGGGCAAGCGCCATACGATAGTTACAGGTATTGAATTTGCTAAAGAAGAAATGGATGCCGGGAATTATGATGTTAACCCATCGAGCGTAGCGGTTGACCCATACAATCCCAACAATAATGCTTGGTCGGGTACGGCTAGTAGAAACGATGCATCGACTCAGTTAGAGCTGAAGACAGTCTCTGCTTATTTGATGGATACAATCACCCTGAATGAAGATTGGGAAGTCTTCGCTGGGATTCGTTACGATTATTTCGATTATGATCTGTGGACAGCTGCTAGGAATGGTCGCGGAGGACCTCAAGCTGAAATGGATCGTAGCTACAGCGATGGTTTCTGGAATGGTCACACCGGCGTTGTATTCTCGCCCTGGAAAAACGGTAATATCTATGCCAGCTGGAGCACTTCTTCCAATATCAATGGTGGTGAAGCTGATGCTGGTGGCAGTTGTGGTTATGGTGGTTTGTGTTCAGACTCTGATGGCAACTACAAGAGTGCGGATCCTGAGCAGTCTACCAATTTAGAAATTGGTACCAAATGGAACCTGCTTGAGAACAACTTGTTGTTAACAGCTGCGGTGTTTCAAATCACTAAAGATGACGTTATTGAAGGTGGGAATGACTCATATTCAGGTGGTGGTAGTCTTAACACGGGTGAAAACCGTGTTCGTGGTATCGAACTTGGTCTATCGGGTAACATCACAGATAGGTTGAGTGGTCAAATGGGGCTTGCTTTGATGCATTCAGAAACACTGAAAGCCTTTGATCCTGCTGATGAAGGTAAACCAAAAGCTAACTTCGCGAAACGTAGCTTTAATGGTCAATTAAAATATCAGGCCACGCAAAAATTCGCCTTTGGTGGGGTGGTGACCTATTCCAGTGGCATGTTTGGCGGACAGCCAGATGCGGCCGCTAATACTGATATCAGTATTCCTGGATATATTGTTTATGATGCCTTTGCTTCTTATGAAATCAACGACAACATGACAGTCCGTGCCAATATTCTTAATTTGTTTGATAAGGATTACTATACTGCGTTATATCGAGGTGGCAGCATCGTCTATAAAGGTGATGCAAGAAGCGCCAATGTCAATCTGACCTATAAGTTCTGATCAGGTTATGATAACGGGCCTTCGGGCCCGTTTTTTTTGGAGCTAATGACATGCTAATGGTTATACCTGAGGTGTTCTCAAAAACTGATCTCAGTAAACTCAATGAACACTTAGCAAAAGGAGAATGGCTTGATGGTAAGATAACTGCTGGAGCGCAAGCCAGCGCTGTTAAACAGAATCAGCAGTTGGATGAAAGCTCAACACTCGCACATCACCTCGGCGATATTGTGTTGGATGCACTAGCTCAACAACCTCTATTTATGTCGGCTGCCTTGCCACTTAAAATCTTTCCTCCGATGTTTAATCGATACCAAGGTAAACAAACCTATGGTAACCATGTCGATAATGCCATCCGTTTTGTACCAGGCACACCAACGCGTGTACGTAGCGATCTTTCTGCTACCTTATTTCTGAGTGAACCTGACGATTATAAAGGGGGGGAACTGGTTATTCAGGAGCAATTTGGTGAGCAGAACATAAAACTTAATGCAGGGGATCTCATTCTGTATCCTTCAAGTAGTCTGCATCAAGTTAAGCCTGTCATTGATGGCGAACGCCTTGCTTGCGTTATGTGGATGCAAAGTATGGTTCGTGACAATGAGCAACGTCAGATCTTGTTTGATCTGGATCAGAGTATCCAATCATTAACGACACAACATGAGCACCAACATCAGGATATTATGCGTTTAACCAACATCTATCAAAACCTGTTAAGACAATGGGCTGAGACGTAAGTATGGAAAAATCATTAAAGACGCCGCTAAACTCGATACCACAGGACTTAGTGTGTGCTGCTGACTATGCTCGCTATGCGAAACAACATTTAAGTCATGCTGTGTATGAATACGTTGTCGGTGGCGGAGCTGATGAAATCACCTTGAGACGTAATCGCCAGAAATTAGATGAGTATTTCATTCTACCTTCCGTGTTAAAGGATTGTACAAAAGGGGGAACACATACCACCGTGCTTGGACAGCCTTTTCGTCACCCTTTGATGTTAGCCCCTGTCGCATTTCAACAGCTTGCTCATCCACAAGCTGAGTTAGCGACAGCAGAAGCTGCCAATCACTTAGAGACAGGCATGATAGTCAGTACACTAGCGACACGTTCTCTCGAAGATATTGCTGCAAGTACATCCCAAACGAAATGGTTTCAGCTCTATTTTCAGCAAGATAAAGAGTTTACGCTGAGTTTGGTCAGACGTGCAGAGCAGGCTGGTTATAGTGCTTTAGTTGTCACTGTCGATGCTTCTCTGCATGGCATCCGTAATCGTGCTCAGCGTGCTGGCTTTGTCTTGCCTGAAGGTGTGGAGGCAGTGAATCTTAAAGATCGGCCTCCTCTGCCAAGACAAAGCTTTGAACCCAGTCAGAGTGTTGTTTTTCAGGGCATGATGAGTGAAGCACCAGTTTGGGAGGATATTCGTTGGCTGCAAAAACAGACGACGCTTCCCATTATCCTGAAAGGCATTCTGTCACCCATCGATGCCGTGCAAGCCCGAGAGTTGGGACTAGCTGGCGTAGTGGTGTCAAACCATGGTGGTCGCACGCTGGATTGCGTGCCATCATCCATTGAGATGTTGCCTGTCATAAGAGAAGCGGTGGGTACTGATTTTGTGGTTCTTTATGATGGCGCTGTAGAACGTGGTACGGATACTTTTAAAGCGCTGGCTTTGGGAGCTGATTTAGTTTGTCTCGGGCGGCCGCAATTTTACGCTTTGGCAGTAGCGGGGGCACTAGGCGTTGCCCATTT
Organism: Methylophaga sp. UBA5088; assembly: GCF_002414625.1. Lineage (NCBI taxonomy): Bacteria > Pseudomonadati > Pseudomonadota > Gammaproteobacteria > Thiotrichales > Piscirickettsiaceae > Methylophaga > Methylophaga sp. UBA5088. The sequence goes on from NZ_DIAC01000010.1 coordinate 78,373, forward strand.
ATTGAGGATTCTACGCGAAGAGTTGGAAGTGACGATGAGCTTGGCTGGTACCCCAACAATCGAGAGTATTACTTCTCATTCACTTCAATATTAAACTGGCCTAAACAAGTTCTTACTGTAATAAATAGTGACTAACAAAATATCGTTCTTAATGTAGATAGCTTTTACGTAGCTTTGCATTCATTGAAATGATGTGTCGACATTCGTAAAAAACACAGCTTCTGCGTTGCTTCCAGTTCTCACTAATGCTACTTTTAGCTGGCAAATATTCAATTCACTCAATATAGAAGAGCTATCTGTGTCAAGGAAAACACTTTTTGTTACCGGGGGGGCTGGATTTATTGGTTCAGCCTTGATTCGTCGTCTTATCGAAGTTAGTGATTATCACATTATCAATATTGATAAACTGACCTACGCAGGTAATCTGGAGTCACTTCTACCTGTTGCTGACAATCCGCGTTATCATTTTGAACAAGCCGATATCTGTGATGCGGAAAAAATGAATGCTTTGTTCAAGGAGTATCAGCCTACTGCAATCATGCATCTAGCGGCAGAATCACATGTTGATCGCTCAATAGACGGGCCTGCGGATTTCGTGCAAACCAATTTAGTGGGTACCTACGTCTTATTAGAAGCTGCCAGACAGTACTGGAAAACGCTTGATAAAGATGCTGCGGCACAATTTCGTTTCCATCATATCTCCACCGATGAGGTATATGGCACCTTAGGTGAAACAGGCTTGTTTGAAGAGACAACACCTTATCAACCAAATTCACCCTATTCAGCGACCAAAGCAGGGAGTGATCACTTGGTTCGTGCCTGGCATCACACCTATGGTCTACCCGTTGTCATGACCAACTGCTCTAATAATTACGGTCCCTATCAGTTTCCTGAAAAATTGATTCCACTGATTATCAATAATGCATTGGTGGGCAAACCCTTACCAGTCTATGGCAAAGGCGATAATATCCGTGATTGGTTGTATGTGGATGATCACGCGGATGCCTTACAGCTTGTTTTGGAACAAGGGAAGCTGGGCGAAAGCTATAATATTGGCGGCTTTAACGAACATACCAATCTTGATGTTGTGCATCGTGTTTGTGACATTCTGGATGAATTATTACCCGAATCTGAACATTGTCCTCATCGAGATTTGATTACTTTTGTCACGGATCGCCCTGGTCATGATCAACGTTATGCGATTGATGCTACTAAAATCAATCGTGAATTAGGATGGACGCCAAAAGAAACATTTACTACTGGCCTACGTAAAACAGTGGAATGGTATATCGACAACCGTGAGTGGAATGAGCGTGTCATGGATGGTAGTTATCAACAAGAGCGCTTAGGGTTGGGAGAACAGGCATCATGAGTCAACGAAAAGGGATTATTCTTGCCGGTGGCAGTGGTACACGACTTCATCCCGTCACACAGTCCATTAGTAAACAGTTACTGCCTGTGTATGATAAACCGATGATTTATTATCCATTATCGACACTGATGCTGGCCGGCATGAGGGAAATCTGCATTATTTCAACCCCCCAAGATACACCACGACTCCAGCAACTATTAGGGGATGGAAGTCAGTGGGGACTGGAATTAAGTTATGTGGTACAGGAAAAACCAGAAGGGATTGCCCAAGCATTTACCCTAACAAAATCCTTTATTGGTGATAGTAGTACGGCTTTAGTGCTGGGCGATAACGTTTATTATGGCCACGATTTAGCGGATTTAATGTCGGAAGCGGATGACAGACAAAAAGGGGCAACAGTGTTTGCCTATCCGGTGTTTGATCCAGAACGTTATGGTGTGGTCGAGTTTGATGATGCAGGAAAGGCATTAAGTATCGAAGAAAAACCGGCTAAACCTAAATCTCGCTATGCTATCACCGGGCTGTATTTTTACGATAACCAGGTTGTTGATATTGCAGAAAGTCTCAAACCTTCAGCACGCGGGGAGTATGAGATAACGGATGTGAACCAACACTATCTAGATAAGGGCGAGCTGCACGTGGAAGTCATGGGCCGAGGCATGGCTTGGCTGGACACAGGCACACATGATTCGTTACTTGAAGCATCACAATTTATTCAAACCATAGAAAAACGTCAGGGGTTGAAAGTGATGTGTCCTGAAGAAATTGCTTATCGACAAGGTTACATTGATGCGGATCAGCTTCTAGCATTAGCTAAACCATTAGTAAAAAGTGGCTATGGCGATTATCTGATGAACTTAATTCACGAAAAGATTTATTAAATGCAAGTTATTGAAACGACACTGCCGGATGTGAAAATTCTTAAACCCAGAGTCTTTGGCGATGAACGAGGGTTTTTTATGGAAAGCTTCAATAAAAAACAATTTGAAGCACTCACTGGCGTGGACACCGAATTTGTCCAAGACAATCACTCAAGATCTTCACAAAATGTTTTACGTGGTCTGCATTATCAAATCCAACATGCGCAAGGTAAATTAGTACGAGTGATTTCAGGCGAAGTGTATGATGTGGCTGTGGATTTGAGACAGTCATCATCGACGTTTGGTCAATGGGTAGGGGTTCATCTCAAAGCAGAAAATCATGATATGTTGTGGGTGCCGCCAGGCTTTGCCCATGGCTTTTTTGTATTAAGTGAATCTGCCGATTTTTTATATAAAACCACAGATTATTATGCGCCGGAACATGAACGCTGTTTGTTATGGAATGATCCCGCCTTGGATATCGACTGGCCTCTATTAGATAAATCGCCTTCTCTATCTGCGAAAGATCAGCAGGGAGCACATTTTAACGAAGCGGAATTCTACGATTAATGCGTATTTTAATAACTGGAAAGCATGGTCAGGTAGGGCATGAGTTAATAAGAAGCCTGTCGTGTCTTGGTGATGTTGTTACCACAGACAGTAAAACACTTGATCTAAGCAAGACAGATGAGTTAGCTGAAAAAGTAGAACAATTGGCACCTGATTTAATTGTCAATGCGGCAGCCTATACAGCTGTTGATAAAGCTGAGACTGAACAAGAGCTGGCATATAAGGTCAATGCTCTTGCCCCACAGATATTAGCTGAAGTCGCCAAAAATCGTGATATCCCGCTTATTCATTACTCAACCGATTATGTATTTAGTGGCAGTGGTGATAAAGCCTGGACCGAAGACGCGGAAACTCAGCCGCTCAATGTGTATGGCAGAACAAAATTGGCAGGTGAATTGGCTATTAGTAATGCCACAGATAAATATATGATCTTTAGAACCAGTTGGGTCTATGGTGCAAGAGGGGCTAACTTTCTCAATACGATGAAAAGGTTAGCGATTGATAAAGTGCAGTTATCCATTGTTCACGACCAGATAGGTACACCAACATGGGCTCGTCACATCGCTGACGTAACGGCGCAAGTCATTTCGCAAAGTCACCAACAAACAGACTTCTGGCAGAACCATAGCGGTGTATACCATCTATCTGGTGCCGGCCGAGCCAGTTGGTTTGGTTTTGCCCAGCAAATATTTAATTTAATGGCTGCACAAGGACACTCAGTGCCGAAGCTTCATCCTATCTCCACGCGTGATTATCCAACGCCGGCAAATCGTCCAGCTAATTCTTTACTCGATAATACAAAGTTAAAACAACATTTTGACCTTGCTTTGCCAGACTGGCAAACCACACTGGAGTGGGTAATGAGCGGAGAAGAGTGATAATCTTCTGTCTTCTTGAAGTGTATTAGCCAAAACTTACTGAGTGTATTACGTTGACATACCCATCAATTGTAAAAAAAATGGGCCTATGGTTTTTGAACAGACCTCGGCCAATAAAAAGAACGATCAGTGTCATACTGGATTTTTTAGCCATCCCATTCTCATTATGGTTAGCTTTTTCTTTACGCTTAGGTGAGTTTTATATTCCGCCGAACCAGCAGTTGTGGATCTTTGTTCTTGCCCCCGTTCTCGCTATCCCCATTTTTATAAAGTCAGGTTTATATCGGGCGATTATTCGTTATATCGGCATGGATGCTATCTGGACAATTGCCAAGGCTGTATTGCTGTTTACCTTGATTTTTTCTGTCATCGTGTTGACCGCTGATGACTTGGCCGGGTTAGTGCCCAGAACGGTTTATGCCATTCAAGCAATCATCTTGATGTTGTTTGTAGGGGGGAGTCGCATGATGGCGAGATGGTTGATAGTGAAAAGCGATCATCATCTCTGGAAAGAGCTCAATGCCGTTCGTTATATTCCACCTGTCTTAATTTATGGCGCTGGACGAGCTGGCGCACAAGCCGCAGCATTGATGAAATTGAGTAATCAGATGCGTCCCGTGGCGTTTATTGACGACAACGCAACATTGTGGCGACAACAAATTAATGGCATGACGGTTTATGGTGTTGACCAGCTTGCCAGGCTGATTGAACGTTTTAAGGTCAGAGACATTTTACTGGCAATGCCATCGGCGGGTCGTCGTCGCAGAAGTGAGATATTAAAACTGCTGGAGCATTATCCTGTCCACGTCAGAACATTACCTGATTTGATGGATATTGCAGAAGGACGCCTGGAAGTTTCTGATATTCAGGAAGTGGATATCGCTGATTTATTAGGTCGTGAACCTGTAGCACCGATTAATAATTTGTTAAGCAAAAATATCACGGATAAAGCGGTGATGGTGACCGGTGCTGGTGGTTCTATTGGTTCAGAGCTTTGTCGGCAAGTTATCCATTTATCGCCATCCTGTCTGGTTCTTTATGAAGCGAGCGAAATTAATCTTTATCAAATTGAGCGTGAACTGGCGTCATTAGCTTTAGATATTCCTGTTTACTCTATGCTGGGAACAGTGCTTAATCAGCAGCGTGTCGAGATGGTATGTCGGCGTTTTGGCGTGAATACTATTTATCATGCAGCGGCCTATAAACATGTGCCAATTGTTGAGAGAAATACCAATGAAGGTATCCGTAATAATGTGTTTGGCACACTGCATTGCGCGCAGGCTGCGATTGATGCCGAGGTGGAAACTTTTGTACTTATCTCAACCGATAAGGCTGTTCGTCCAACCAATACCATGGGAGCAACAAAGCGCTTTGCAGAGTTAGTGCTTCAGGCTTTTGCCGAATCAAAAACGTTGTATAACAAAACGCGCTTTACCATGGTCAGGTTTGGTAATGTCTTGGGCTCATCGGGATCTGTGGTGCCATTATTCAGAGACCAGATTGCCAAAGGTGGACCGGTAACGGTGACTGACCCTGAGATCATCCGCTATTTTATGACAATTCCTGAAGCTGCAGCCTTAGTTATCCAGGCTGGCGCCATGGGCAAAGGTGGTGATGTCTTTGTGCTCGATATGGGCGAACCGGTCAAGATTGTTGATTTAGCAAGACGCATGATCCATTTAAGTGGGTTCACGATACGTGATAAAGAGAACCCAAATGGTGATATTGAAATTGCCTATACTGGTCTCAGACCCGGTGAAAAGCTTTATGAAGAACTGCTCATCGGTGATAATGTATCGGCGACCGAACATGAGAAAATAATGCGGGCAGAAGAGTGTGTGATTGAGTGGCCAGCTTTGGTCACAATCATTCGAGAACTGGAACTCGCTAACAAATATGATGACTGTCAAAAAGCACGAGCTATATTGCTAGACACGATTGATGGATTTATTCCTCAATGTGAGTTAAGTGATTGGCTGGGGAACGATGTCTAGAAGTGCATTCTTTATATCGCCAGAGTCTCACTTAAACTATACTGGTGCTGTATTTCAAGAGGATTTAATTTAGTGTGTGGAATAGTCGGCGGAATCGCTGAAAGGAATGTTAGCCCCATCTTGATGGAAGGGTTACGAAGACTGGAATATCGCGGTTATGATTCGTCTGGAATGGCGCTGCTTGATGATATCAACGAACTACATCGTGTTCGATCTTTGGGAAAAATACAACAACTTCAGGATAAAGTTGATCAATTAAATGCCCCGTTTACTGGTCGAATCGGTATTGCTCACACACGTTGGGCGACACACGGAATACCTTCTGAAAATAATGCTCATCCACACATTTGTAACAATCAAGTGGCGGTCGTACATAATGGTATTATTGAGAATTATCAATCATTAAAACAAAAACAACTTGCTCAAGGCTATCGCTTTACTTCTGAAACCGATACTGAAGTCGTTGCTCATGAAATTCACGCAGAACTGCAACAGGATAATGATCTTTTACAGGCGGTTTTGCGTTCTCTGAAAGTCTTTGATGGGGCCTACGCTCTAGGCGTAATGGATAAGTCTCATCCAGATATGCTGGTGGCTGCCAGAAAGGGAAGTCCTTTGGTCATAGGAATTGGCATTGGTGAACACTTCATTGCTTCGGACGTCTCAGCGTTGCTTCCCGTTACACAGAATTTTATTTTTCTAGAAGACGGTGATGTTGCCAAGTTAACCCGGGACAAGGTCGAAATTTATAGTGCGGCAACAGGTGAAGTAGTTGAACGCCCTGTAAAACAGTCAAGCCTGAATATTACGTCGGTTGAGCTGGGTGAGCATCGCCATTACATGCACAAAGAGATCTTTGAACAGCCCCAAGCCGTGATTGACACGTTAGAAGGGCGTATCACACAGGATCAGGTTTTGGTATCGAGTTTTGGCCCCAAAGCTGAGCAAATCTTTAAAACGGTTGAGCAAATTCACATCATCGCTTGTGGTACCAGTTATCACGCGGGTATGGTCACTAAATATTGGATGGAAGACATTATCGGTTTGCCATGTCAGGTTGAAGTGGCCAGTGAGTTCCGTTATCGCAATCCGGTGATTCTGAATAACACGTTGTTTGTAATGATAAGTCAATCAGGCGAAACCGCTGATACACTGGCTGCACTGCATCAGATTAATCACTATAGAAAAGTCCATGATTTAGATGGCATTACTTCCTTAAGTATTTGTAATGTAGCAGAGAGCAGTCTGACACGTGATGCTGATATGACTTATCTGACGCATGCCGGGCCCGAAATTGGTGTGGCGTCAACCAAATCATTTACTACTCAGCTTGTTGTACTGGCTTTACTGCTCACAAGCTTAGGTAAAGTC
>NZ_DIAC01000010.1:85503-89324 GCF_002414625.1 Methylophaga sp. UBA5088
AGGTAAAGTCCAAAAAAGATTAAGTAAAGAGCGTGAATCTATGATCGCAGGTGGTTTGCAGAAACTACCTAATTTGATTCGTATGGCCCTCGAACATGAAGAGGAGATTCGTGATATCTCCCAGTTATTCGCAGATAAACAACATGCTTTATTTCTAGGACGTGGCACGATGTTTCCGATTGCTCTGGAAGGGGCTTTAAAGTTAAAAGAAATCAGTTATATTCATGCAGAGGCGTATCCTGCAGGTGAACTGAAACATGGTCCTTTGGCTTTAATCGATGAAACCATGCCAGTTATTGCTATCGCCCCTCTTGATGATTTATTGGAAAAGTTAAAATCCAATTTACAGGAAGTCAAAGCTCGAGGCGGGCAGATGATTGTGTTTGAAGATGAACGCAGCGATATCAGTTCAGAGACCAGTTTCAAAGTAGTGAAAGCAACGACCAATGTCGGTCGAATTACCGCACCTATTACTTACAATATCTTATTGCAGTTATTGTGTTACCACGTTGCCTTAATCAAAGGCACTGATGTGGATCAACCGAGAAATTTAGCGAAATCCGTTACAGTTGAGTAAAAATATGAAAATAGCAATCGCAGGGACAGGGTATGTTGGCCTTTCACTGGCCGTCTTATTAGCTCAAAAGCATCAAGTCGTGGCTTTAGATATTATTGAGGAGAAGGTAAACCTGCTCAATAACAAAAAATCGCCAATCGTTGATGCTGAAATTGAAGATTTTTTGCAAAATAAAACACTAGATTTTCGGGCGACACTGGATAAAGCGGATGCCTATAACGATGCTGATTACGTCGTCATTGCCACACCAACCGATTACGACCCAGATACCAATTATTTCAATACAAAGTCTGTAGAAGCGGTTATTCAGGATGTAAAAAGTATCAATCCTGATGCTGTGATGATAATTAAGTCTACTGTACCAGTTGGGTATACTGCAGAAATTAAGCAACGTTTTGGTGTTGATAATATTTTCTTCTCACCAGAGTTTTTAAGAGAAGGCAAAGCGCTTTACGATAATTTATATCCTTCACGGATTGTTGTTGGAGAGAAAAGTGAGCGTGCAGAAACCTTTGCTAAGTTACTGGTTGAAGGCTCGCTTAAACCGGATGTCTCCGTTTTGGTGACTGACAGCACAGAAGCCGAAGCGATTAAGTTATTCTCGAATACTTACCTTGCTATGCGGGTGGCGTACTTTAATGAGCTTGATAGTTACGCAGAAGCACACGGTTTGGACTCACGTCAGATTATCGAAGGTGTCGGTTTAGATCCACGCATTGGTAGTCACTATAACAATCCTTCATTTGGCTATGGTGGTTATTGTTTGCCAAAAGACACTAAGCAATTATTGGCCAATTACGAAGATGTGCCTAATAACATCATCAAAGCGATTGTTGATGCCAATACTACAAGAAAAGACTTTATTGCTAACTCAATCATTAACAAAAATCCTAAAGTTGTCGGCATTTACCGGTTAGTGATGAAATCCGGTTCTGATAATTTTAGGGCCTCAGCTATTCAAGGTGTGATGAAACGTATTAAAGCCAAAGGTATTGAGGTTATCGTTTATGAGCCTGTACTTGAGGATGCTGAGTTTTTCAGATCAAAAGTTGTGAATGATCTCAATCAGTTTAAATCTCAGGCGGATGTAATTTTAGCTAATCGCCTCACTGAAGATATTATCGATGTGAAAGATAAAATCTATACACGAGATTTATTCGGTGGTGATGCTTAGAATGAGAAAATGATCACTGAGTAAACGTTTTATTAGTTATAAGATAAAGAAGTGGCATGGATGCCAATATGAAATATCTGAGTAGACTGCCATGGATGGCGGGGAAATTTTATTTCTGGCATCTGTGCCACCCAAGTAAGCCGAGCTAAACGCATAGCTATTGGGATGAGTTTTCACTTTCTTATAAAATTTCCTATCAAGTCATGTCTATGCTCATCTTCTCCTATTCATAAAACTTATATCTGGTTTCGCAAAAAGAATACTAATGTCATGAGTCTCTATGGCAGGGTAAGTTTAACTTTAAGTTTAAACAGCTTATAACTATTTATTTTCTATAAAAATATAAAATAAACTTTGATTGTTCAGAGGTATTATTAATACTAGTTCTGAATGATAACGTCATTCCGTTTATACTTAGCCGCAATTTTAAACAAATATTTAAGAAGAACAATCAGGATAGTCAATGAGTAAAGTTGCATTAATCACTGGCATTACAGGGCAAGATGGATCTTATTTAGCCGAGTTTTTACTTGAAAAAGGCTATATCGTTCACGGGATAAAACGACGTGCGTCAAGTTTTAACACACAACGCGTCGATCATATCTATCAAGATCCTCATGTCGATAATAAAAACTTTATATTGCACTACGGCGATTTAACGGACTCATCCAACCTGACTCGCATTTTACAACAAGTTAAACCTGACGAAGTATATAACCTAGGTGCGCAGTCTCACGTCGCAGTCTCTTTCGAGTCACCTGAATACACAGCTGATGTTGATGCGATGGGTACGCTTAGACTTTTAGAGGCTATTCGATTGTTAGGTCTTGAAAAGAAAACACGCTTTTATCAAGCATCTACTTCTGAACTTTATGGTTTAGTGCAAGAAATTCCCCAGAAAGAAACAACACCTTTCTATCCTCGATCCCCTTATGCTGTTGCTAAACTCTATGCTTACTGGATCACGGTCAACTACCGCGAGTCTTATGGCATGTATGCCTGCAATGGCATTTTGTTTAATCATGAATCTCCCCGCCGTGGTGAAACCTTTGTCACACGTAAAATTACCCGTGGTTTAGCGAATATTGCTCAAGGACTGGAAAAGAAGTTATACATGGGCAATATGGATGCATTGCGTGACTGGGGGCATGCAAAAGATTATGTGCGTATGCAATGGATGATGTTGCAACAAGACAAGCCAGAAGATTTTGTTATAGCCACCGGTGTGCAATATTCAGTTCGACAATTTATTAGCTGGTCAGCACAGGAGTTGGGCATCACGCTAGAGTTTGAAGGCGAAGGTACTACAGAAAAAGCTATTGTTGTCTCAATCGAGGGTGAAAACGCTCCTGCTCTGAGTATTGGTGATGTCATTGTCGAAGTTGATGAACGTTATTTCCGACCTGCTGAGGTGGAAACTTTACTGGGTGATCCTGCTAAGGCTAAACATGAATTAGGGTGGGAACCAGAAATTACCGTGCAAGAAATGTGTGCTGAAATGGTTGCTGAAGATCTTAATATTGCAAAACGTCATGCCTTACTGAAATTACATGGCCATGAAGTACCTGTGAGTGTTGAATAAATTATGAGCCTGAATATTTTTGTCGCTGGTCACAATGGTATGGTGGGATCAGCAATCATTCGTCAGTTAGAAAAAGACAAAAACAATCGCATTATCACTGCAGAACGTCGTGATTTAGATTTAACCAATCAGCAAGCAGTTAATCATTTTTTTCAATCTCATCAGATTGACCAAGTCTATCTCGCTGCTGCAAAAGTGGGGGGTATTCATGCCAATAATGAATATCCTGCTGAGTTTATTTATCAAAACATGATGATTGAAGCCAACATTATCCATGCTGCTCATCAGAATGATATTCAAAAGTTATTGTTTTTAGGCTCATCATGCATTTATCCCAAAAATGCAGAACAGCCTATGAAGGAAGAGGCTTTACTCACTGGTATTTTAGAGAGCACCAACGAGTCTTATGCTATTGCAAAAATTGCCGGTATTAAGTTGTGTGAAAGCTATAACCGACAATATGGACGAGATTATCGAAGCGTCATGCT
>NZ_DIAC01000010.1:89469-101911 GCF_002414625.1 Methylophaga sp. UBA5088
CAACTTCCACCCTGACAATTCTCATGTAATACCTGGGTTAATTCGACGTATCCACGAAGCAAAAGTGAACGGCGATAAACAGGTTATTGCTTGGGGAAGTGGAAAACCGATGCGTGAATTTTTACATGTTGATGATATGGCCGAAGCATCAGTATTTGTTATGAATTTGGATATCAGTAAGTATCAACGGCACACTCATCCAATGCTTTCACATATAAATGTCGGAACAGGAGTTGACTGTACTATTCGGGAGTTGGTTGAGACGGTTGCGGAAGTCATAGGGTATCAAGGCGAGATTGTCTTTGATGTTACAAAACCTGATGGAACTATGCGAAAACTGATGGATGTCACAACAATTAACTCTCTTGGTTGGAAAGCAGGTATTTCGTTAGTTGATGGACTTGTTCGTACATACAGCTGGTTTACAGAAAATTTAAATAACTCAAGAACGTAGTGACATCTTCAAGTGATAGATAAGCTGAAAGTGTTTACTAACCACCGAGGACTTAGGCGTTATTTAGAAAACACGACATGGCTAATGGCTGAAAGGCTATTAAGAGTTGTGATAGGTTTGTTTGTTGGGATTTGGGTTGCGAGATATTTAGGTCCTGCACAATTCGGTTTGTACAACTACGCACAAAGTTTTGTTTTTTTGTTCAGTGTTATTTCAACTTTAGGCTTGGATGGAGTTGTTGTACGTGAATTGGTAAATGATGATACTAAGAGGAACATTTTATTAGGAACTGCATTTGGCTTAAAACTAATCGGTGCAATTTTAATTTTCCCTATCTTAGCTGGCATATTCATTTTTATTGAACATGATTTATATACAAAACTCATAATTTTCATAATAGCGGGCTCACTAATATTCCAAAGTTTTAATGTAATTGATTATTACTATCAATCAAAAGTTCAGTCAAAATATGTAGCAATTGCAAACTCTATAAGCTTAGGGGTATCAAGCTTGACTAAAGTTGTGCTTATTTTAAATAACGCTCCATTGATTTCATTTGTATGGGTAATTGTCTTTGATACCGCGGTTCTTTGTTTGGGTTTATTGGTGAGCTACCGCTATGTCAGTGAGTTAAATCCAAGAGAGTGGTATTTTGATAGAGTAATGGCGAAAAGTCTTATAAAAAGCTCTCTACCATTAGCTTTCTCTGGTTTAGTTGCTTCTATTTATATGAAAATAGATCAGGTAATGATTAAAAACATAATGGGCGACGAGGCTGTTGGAGTCTATGCGGCGGCAGTTCGACTGAGTGAAGCTTTTTATTTTATTCCAATGATTATTGCAAATTCTCTATTTCCTGCAGTTCTCAATGCGAAGAAAGTTAGTCTAGATTTATACTACACACGACTACAGAGGTTATACACATTTATTGTCTGGAGTGCCGTTATAATCTCGGCCTTTATGACTTATACAAGTGACTGGTTGATAACCATTTTGTTTGGAGAAGAGTACATGGCTGCGACGGATGTACTAAAAATACACATTTGGGCGAGTGTTTTTGTTTATTTAGGTGTGGTCAGTGGTAGTTGGTATCTTTCTGAAAATTTACAAAGCTTAGCTTTCTTAAGAACATTTTATGGGATGTTAATCAACATTATACTTAATTTCTCACTGGTTCCCGTATATGGAATAGGGGGAGCAGCCTTTGCAACTCTGATCAGTTATGCCGTAGCTGGTTTTTTCTTCGACTTTTTTACAAAAAAAACTCGTGTGACGTTTTACATGAAGTTAAAAGCATTCTTTTTTAAGGTTAATTTATGATAATAAAATTGTTTAAATGGATTTTGCCTGATGCTCTTAAGAAGCAGCTAACCAACTTTCGGATACTTGCTTCTGAATACGGCCAGTTCAAAACAATCAAAAATTGGGATTGTGTGGATTCCACTGATGAAAAAATCCCATGGTACACATATCCGTCAATTGAGTATCTTAGAAATTTAGACTTTTCAGGTAAAAAAATATTAGAGTTTGGTAGCGGTAACTCCTCGTCTTTTTGGGCTTCAAGAGCGAGACAAGTTACATCTATTGAACATGATGAAGAATGGTATCTGAAGACAAAGAAAAAAATTATGGGCAACCAAAAAATAATATACAGAAATAAAGAAACATACACAGACATACCGTCAGGAAGTTATGATGTAGTTATTATTGATGGGATTGAACGTGAAGCATGTGCAAAAAAGATTAGTTCTTTTTTAAATAAAGAAACAAATCAAGGGGTGATGGTAATTTTAGATAACTCCGATTGGTATAAGAATACAGCAAAATATTTGAGGGACGAAATGAACTTTATAGAAATAGATTTTCATGGGTTCGGTCCAATAAATAACTATACATGGACGACTTCTATCTTTTTATCACGAGACTTTAATTTCCAACCAGTAGCCAATGTCCAGCCTGTTTTCTCTATGTCAGCAAGTATACAGCATGCAGATTAAGATTCTGAAGAAGTTCACCCTCGATTGTCTGATTAATTTTTTTTCCAAAATATGGTACGGGTACTATTCAACTCTTTCCTTCTCACAAGAAGGAGAAGATATGATCTTGCGTCGTATTTTTGATGGCAAAAAAAAGGGGGTTTATGTGGATGTAGGTGCACATCACCCTAAAAGGTTTTCAAATACTTATTCTTTATATAGAGAATTCGGGTGGAATGGTATCAATATTGAGCCGAACCCAGACTTGTTTAATTTATTTAATAGTTTAAGAAGAAGAGATATCAACTTAAATATTGGTATTTCATGTCAATCAAAAAAACTGGATTATTACATGTTTGATGAGCCAGCCTTAAATACATTTGATGTTAATGTTTTGAATGACCGATTAGCACAAACACGATACAAACATATTAAAACAATAAGTGTTGAGGTTGAGCCTTTATCAGATATATTTGATAAATACCTTAATGGGCAGCGAATAGATTTTTTATCGATAGATGTCGAAGGTTTTGATTTAGATGTGCTTAAGTCGAATGATTGGGAAAAATATCGCCCAAGCTGGGTATTAACTGAACAACTCAATTTAAGCAATATCGAAAGCTTAGATTTTGAGATACATGAATATATGAAGTCTATCAATTATGTTTTGTTTGCAAAAACATTTAATACTTTGTTTTACAAAGAGGCTAGGAAGTGACCTTAGCACCGATAGTTCTATTTGTGTATAACCGTCCGTGGCATACTCAGCAAACAATTGAAGCACTTCAAAAAAATAGTCTTGCTACAGATAGTGAGCTTTTTATATACAGTGATGCTCCAAAAAATGATAGCGCAATACCTCTAGTCAAGGCTGTAAGAGAATATATAAAATCAATCAAAGGATTTAAAAACGTATCGATCATAGAGCGTCGAACTAACTATGGCTTGGCGAGTTCAATAATTGATGGTGTTACGAGAATTACTAATGAGTTTGGAAAGGTAATCGTTCTAGAGGATGATCTTGTAACCAGTCCACATTTTCTTAACTACATGAATGATGGGTTGTCATTGTATGAAAATGATGAGAATGTAGCTTCCATACATGGATATATCTATCCAATCGATAAACTTCCAGAGACTTTTTTTATTAAAGGTGCTGATTGCTGGGGCTGGGCTACATGGAAACGAGCCTGGAATATTTTTGAGCCAGATGGAAAAGTTTTGTTGGAAAAGTTAACGTCTAGTGGACTGCAAAACGAGGCTGATTTCAATGGTAGTTATCAATATACGAAAATGCTTGAAGACCAAATTGAGGGCAAAAATAATTCTTGGGCTATAAGATGGTACATGTCAACTTTTCTAGAAAATATGTTAACTCTATATCCAGGAAAATCATACGTTCAAAACATTGGTAATGATGGCAGTGGTACGCACTGTTCACAAAGTGACTTTTTCTCTCAGGAGATTGGGTATCATTACAAAAAACTAACCAGAATAAAACTACATGAAAACACAATCGCGAAACAAAAAATGCAGTGTTTTTTTAAATCAACATCACTTAACCTTCTTAGAAGACTATTAAAAAAACTCAAACGAGTACTGAATTGAAAAGCTTGTTAAAGTCATTGATACCACCGATTTTTTTTACTTTCCTGAATAAGTTCAGAGGTCGGAAATATGGTTGGAAAGGAAATTATTCTTCTTGGGAGGAGGTATGTTGTCACTCGACAGGATACGATCAAGATGACATTTTGAATAAAGTTAAAGAATCAGCTCTGAAAGTTAAAAGTGGTGAAGCCGCATATGAGCGAGATAGTGTAGTTTTTGATGAAGTATGTTACTCATGGCCATTATTAAGTGGAATATTACTTTCTTCTGTGAGTTCAGGTTCTATCCGAGTGCTTGATTTCGGTGGTGGGTTAGGTAGTAGTTATTATCAAAATAAAAAGTTCCTTGAACTGTTTGATAAAGTTTCATGGAATATCATTGAGCAACCTAATTTTGTAAACATTGGCAAGCAATACTTTTCCGATGACTGCCTTAGATTTTATCCTGATTTAGACAGTTGTCTTGATGAACAGCAACCCAATGTATTATTGCTATCTAGTGTCATGCAATATATTGAAAAGCCATATGAATTAATGGAGCAATTATTGAAAAGAAGGTTTGATTATATCGTCGTAGACAGAACCCCATTTTCTCATGATGATAAAGATCAGTTAAAGCTTCAAGTTGTCTCTCCGGTAATTTACAGTGCTAGCTACCCATGTTGGTTTTTTAGTGAGACTTCATTTGTCGAACACTATCTTAAAAATGGATATAAATTGATAGAGTCTTTCACTAGTTTAGAAGTTAATAGTCGTGATTGTATGTTTAAAGGAATGATCTTCAAACGTGATTAATCAACTTAAGGCTTTATATATTAGGGAACAGTTCAACCCTGGTTTTATCGGTTTATTTATTAATCCGTTTTATTTTGCAAGAAAAGGCCTCTTTAATAGTGTAGCGAATAAGGTCGTTCACCTTGATGGCAAATTATTAGATATTGGCTGTGGTACAAAACCATATCGATCGCTCTGTGAAGTTGAGCAGTATATTGGCTTAGAAATTGATGATGAAGGAAACAGGAATCATCAGTTTGCTGATTCATTCTATGATGGTAAAACTATTCCCTTCGGAAATAACTATTTTGATAGTATCTTGACTAATCAAGTTTTTGAGCATGTCTTTAATCCTGATGAGTTTCTAAAGGAAATAAATCGCGTCACAAAGATTAATGGACTATTGCTTTTAACAGTACCTTTTGCTTGGGATGAGCATGAACAGCCGTATGATTATGCTAGATATTCTTCTTTTGGTTTGAAGCATATTCTTGAAAAGAATGGTTTTGAGATTATCGAAGCTGAGAAGACTAACAATGGTATCGAGGTTGTTTTTCAACTTTTAAGTGCTTATTTATTCAAAGTAACTAATACATCCAATTTATGGATAAACTTATTTCTTAGCATACTATTAACCGCACCAGTCAATACAATAGGACTTCTTCTCGGTAAAATACTACCTAAAAATGATGACTTATATTTGGATAATGTTGTCTTAGCAAAGAAAACCCAAAATGTATAACTACTGTACACTTTTTGATAGTAATTACTTAACTCGTGGCTTAGCGATGTATGAATCCTTAAAGCTACAAACAACAGCTTTTCATCTATATATTTTTGCATTCGATAATAAAGCTTATGACCTACTAATAAAACTTAATCTCGAGTTTGTTACTGTTATCTCTCTCGAACAGTTCGAAGACGAGAAGCTTTTAGCTATCAAGCATACACGTGGAGCAGGGGAATATTGCTGGACTTGTACACCGTCGACAATTAAATATTGTATTGAAAAGTTTAAGCTGCATGAATGCACCTACCTAGATGCAGATCTGTATTTTTTTGGAGACCCAGCAATCTTAATTGAAGAAATGGGCGATAAATCTATTTTGCTCACAGAACATCGTTATACTCCAGCGTATGATCAAAGCAGTACCAGTGGTATATATTGTGTACAGTTTATGACTTTTAAAAACACTTCCGATGGTATGAAAGCATTGAATTGGTGGCGTAATGCATGTATTGATTGGTGTTTCGCTCATTTTGAAGATGGCAAGTTTGGAGATCAAAAATATTTAGATGACTGGACTGACCGGTTTGAGGGGGTGCATGTACTCCAGCATTTAGGTGGGGGAGTAGCTCCTTGGAATGTTCAGCAATACGACTTATCTAGTTCTCAATTTAAATTGATTTTTTACCATTTCCATAATTTCAAATTTATTACTAAAGACAAAGTCGAGTTAGGTCTTTATTTTTTAAATAAAAAAAATATATCTCTTCTCTATAAACCTTATGTAATCCACTTACAGCAAATAAGCCAGATGATACAGTCTCTCGATAGATCAGGTTGTTATAGTGGTATTTCAGGAAAGATACCTTTTCATTGGAAAGAGCCAATTAGAGTTCTGAAAAGAAAAATGAAGGGAATATACAACGTCTATGATACCGATTTTATAACAAAGGAATAGAATGGCATATTTGATTGATTTACCAACGTTTGGTGATGAAAGAGGCAAACTGACAATCATAGAAAAGGTGCTCCCTTTTGAAATTAAACGGTTTTATTATGTTTATGATGTCAGAGGTAAAAGAGGTGGACATCGACATCACAAGACGGTCCAAGCTTTAGTTTCACTCGGAGGAAGTTGTGAAATATATATTAATAATGGTATTGAAGAACAAACGTTTATTCTAGATGAATCTGACAAGTGTTTGATTGTTGAACCTCAGGATTGGCACACGATGGATAACTTTACGCCAGGTTCAACATTATTAGTATTTGCCTCAGAGTATTACGATGTAAATGACTATATTGATGCGCCATACTGATGATTGAATATGAAAACTTAAGAAAGGTTAATGAGAAATTATTTGGAGATTACATAGAAAGTTTCCAAAATTTTCTAGAGAGTGGCTGGTATATATTAGGTAAAAATGTGTCTCTATTCGAAGATGCATTTGCTGATTATTGTCGTTCTGAATATTGTGTTGGTCTAGCATCAGGCTTAGATGCACTTATTCTAGCTATTGATGCATTTGACTTCCCTGAAGGCAGTGAGATTATTGTTCCTTCAAATACATATATTGCGACAATTCTTTCTATTGTTCGTAATGGGTTTAAACCTGTTTTAATTGAACCAGATATTAATACTTATAATATCGACCCGACTAAAATAGAAGAGAAAATTACCGATAAGACTAGAGCAATACTTGTCGTGCACTTATATGGTAAAGCCTGTGATATGGATTCAATATCTGCTTTATCAACAAAATATGATTTAAAAATTATTGAAGACTGTGCACAGGCGCATGGGGCAACTTATAAAGGCCAAAAAGTGGGAAGTTTTGGGGTCGGTTGCTTTAGTTTCTATCCGACTAAAAATCTTGGTGCATTAGGGGATGCCGGTGCTATCACATGTTCCGATAAAGACTATCAAGAACGTATTCAAGCTTTGAGAAATTATGGTAGTCAGGAAAAGTATTATAACGATGTTATTGGCTATAACTCCAGGTTAGACGAAATTCAAGCAGCTTTTTTATCTATAAAATTAAACGTCTTGGACAATATCAATAATCACAAACGTTCGTTAGCAAAGCTTTATTTTGATAACCTAAGTGACAAGTTTATCATGCCTGTTGTTGATGAAGATTATTTCGATGTTTATCACATATTTAATGTTAGAACTGAACGACGTGATGAGTTGAAAGAATATCTATTGAAGAACAACATTAAAACTGAAGTTCATTACCCTGTTCCTCCTGTTAAACAAAAAGCGATGAAGAATGTTCTGCATGGGAACTATCCAATCAGTGACGAAATTCATCAAACGACTCTCAGTCTGCCCATCTCATATTTTCATTCCCAGGATGACGTTTATGAAGTAATTGATGTTATGAATAAATGGCAGACCTAGTTTTTAATGATGATTTAAGTCATCTTTATCATTAATTAAGGTCAGGTATTAAAGAAAAGCTTGATTGAATGAGTTAGTTAAAATAAAAAATGAAAAAAAATAATGAAGAGTTGAAAATAAGTGTCATTTGCCCAATTTTTAATGCAGATAATTATATCTGTCATACCATCAACTCTATTATCAATCAGACCTATCAAAATTTTGAAATCATTATCATAGACGGTGGTTCATCAGATAGTACGCTATCTCTTTTAGAAGGTTATAAAAACAATATAAAGTCGCTTATCTCAGAGCCTGATAATGGGATGTATGATGCGCTAGTTAAAGGTTTTAAGTTAGCGACAGGCGATATCATGTGCTATTTAAATGCTGGAGACTTCTTATACCCTCATGCATTTGAGGCTGTAGCTGATATATTTACGGAACATGATATTTCTTGGATAACCGGATATCGCTCTGTTTGTAATGAAAAAAATATCATTACACATGTAGATTTACCTTTTAGATATACTTCCTCATTAATCAGGGTTGGAGCATACGGCAAAACTTTGCCATATATTCAACAAGAATCAACTTTTTGGCGTAAGAGTATACTTGACACTGTTGACCTGGAGTATTTGAGACAATTAAAGCTTGCGGGGGACTATTATCTTTGGTGGTCATTTAGTAATGAGCATCAGCTGGAAGTAATATCGTCTCCTATCGGCGTATTTAAAAAGCATTCGGGCCAACTCTCTGAAAATTTATCTCAATATAACCGCGAGATTTCTGATTTTGCTGAGCGTAAGAATGTTTTTCATTGGATTCAAGAGGCTTTTGAAATAATTTTCTGGGCACTGCATCCTAAATTAAGAGCTATGTTTTTCAAGTCAGTGTTAGAGTTTGAGCATCAACGAAACGTTTGGAAGAAGACATAAATAGTGAAAATTTCCATCATCACTGTGTGTTTTAATAGTGCTAAAACTATTAATGACACAATTCAATCTGTTGCTTTGCAAGACTACCCGAATATTGAACATATTATTGTGGATGGCGGTTCTCAAGATGGTACACGTGAGATTATTGCTTCATCAGACTCTGTTTCAAAATACATCTTTGAACCTGATGATGGTATCTATGATGCAATGAATAAGGGAGTAAAAACCGCTTCAGGCGACATTGTCGGTATTCTCAATGCCGATGATTTTTATGCAAATGAAAACGTACTGAGTAATGTTGCTGCTGCTTTTTCAGACCCTTTAATTGATATTGTGTATGGTGATCTTGTTTATGTTGATAAAGAAAATACGGATAGGATCATAAGATACTGGAAGTCACGATGCTTTGTCCCAGGTCTTTTTCAACGCGGCTGGATGCCTGCACATCCTACTTTTTTTGTCAGAAAACACTATTTTGATGAACTTGGGTATTACGATACTGAATTTAAAATTCAGTCTGACTTTGAGCTCACCATGCGGTTTCTAGAAATTTACCGTCTTACATCAGTTTACCTTCCTAATATAATGATAAAGATGCGAATAGGTGGAGCGAGTAATAACTCGTTAAGAAATATTATTAAAGGGAATATCGAGTCTTTTAAGGCATGTAAAAAAAATAACCTGAAAATTCCTTTTTATTTCAATTTAATAAAAACAGCATCACGACTCCCTCAATTTTGGCAGCGTCCATGAGACATTTATTGAAGCGTTATGGTTTTTTGGGCTCTATTAGGTTAGTGAGTGCATTAGTCGTAACCAAGATTTTTTATAAACCTGCACGCCTTATACGCTTGCCTTTTTATATTCGCGGACGTTCTGCCGTTAAATGGGGGAAACATTTTACAACGGGTGTTGGGGTCCGAATTGATGCGCTTGGAACAAAACCACATCAGATCGTAATTGGTAATCGAGTGCAACTTAATGACTATGTTCACATTGGTGCTGTTGATCAAGTGGTGATTGGTAATGATGTTTTGATTGCAAGTAAGGTCTTCATTACTGATCATAACCATGGCTGCTACAGTAATGAAGATATTGAATCATCACCAAGTGAGAATCCAACAGACCGGGAACTGTATTCTGCCCCGGTAATTATAGAGGATAAAGTCTGGATTGGAGAGTCTGTGTCAATCATGCCTGGAGTAACAATAGGTCAAGGTGCCGTCATAGGGGCTGGTTCAGTTGTTACTAAGGATGTTGATAAAAATACTATTGTAGTAGGTGTTCCAGCTAAAATAGTCAAAAAATATTGTTTCATTACAAAGCGATGGATCAAAGTAAGGAATCAGGATGAATCTACCAAATAAAAAAGTAGCAGTGCTTTTGGCTACACATAATGGAATAAACTGGATTGAAGAGCAAGTCCATTCAATACTGGAGCAAAGGGATGTTGATGTCAGACTGATCATATCTGATGACGGTTCAACTGATGGGACATATCCCCTTGTAAAGCAACTTGCAAAAACTGATGCAAGAGTGACTCTGTTATCAGATCATTCTGCCGTAAACGGTGCCGGGAAAAATTTTTATCGGCTAATTAGGCAGGCTGATATTTTAGATGCTGATTTTGTAGCTTTTGCTGATCAAGATGACATATGGCTGAGTAATAAACTTGAATACCAGACTCATACATTGATTAAACGAAATGTTGATGCGATATCAGGAAATGTGGTCGCTTTCTGGGATGATGGACAATGTGCTTTTATTAATAAAGCCCAACCTCTCAAGCAATTAGATTATCTATTTGAGTCAGCTGGACCTGGCTGTTCCTTCTGTGTAACTAGAGCCTTGTTTGATGAGCTTCATGACTTTGTTCAGAAACATACAGATGAAAACCTTCCAGATCTTCATGATTGGCTAATTTATGCTTATGCAAGAGCGGCTAATTATCAATGGTATATAGAACAAAGACCACTCTTAAAATATCGACAGCATCTACACAATGTGGTGGGTGTACATAAAGGCTTCCGAGCATCTATAAAGAGATTGGTGACAGTAAAGCAGCGTTGGTATAGAAATCAGGTTCAACTACTTTCATATTTACTTTTAAGCTATTGTCAGGAAAAAAAAACATCTTCATCTCTTATGCAGCGTATGGTTAGATTAAATTTCTCTGACAGGCTTGTACTGGCATTTAATGTCAGTAAGTTCAGGAGGGAACGCTCTCATCAATTAGTATTATCATTAATGCTAATTACATATGTATTCTGATGAAGTTATTTGATTTTATTAGTAAAAACTCATTGTGGAGTTTATTGGGTGGTGTTTTACCCGCATGCGCAGCTGTTATTTGTCTGCCTGTATTAGCTCTTCTACATGGAACTGAGATTTTTTCTTATGTTTCTCTTTTGTGTTCTATTTTTTTGTTCTTAGTTGTGTATGACTTTGGTTTATCGAGAAGCCTTCATCACTTTATACCCTCATTAGAGTCAGAGAAGGATATTAGTGAGTATCTCAAATCAGGGATGTTTATCGGGGGGCTCGTAGGACTCGTAGGAATGGCAACAATTTATTTCTTCTCTGAGCCTTTTATAACTGGTTGGTTAAAACCTGCCGAAAAAATTCAGAATGAGTTGATTAACTCATTCAAGATTGTTGCTCTTGGTCTCATCCCATCAATCTTAATTTCGGTGTATAGGGGAGCTTTAGAGGGAAAAGGTGAATTCAGAGTAGCTAATATTGCAAAAATGGTGTCTGGATGTAGCCTTTTTTTATTTCCCCTTCTTGTATATCCGCTCTCATCTTCGGTTTTTGCAGTAGCTGTTGCCTTGGTGACCTCTCGAATCTTTTCTTTCTATTTTTATTATTTATTATCCAGTAATTATTTACCTTCAATATATAGGGTGGGAGGTGTTAAGAAGTTAAAAAATATAATTAATTATAGTTTTTATGCCGCGATAGCTGGATTTATATCATCAGGTTTTATTTTCTTAGATAGATTCTTTGTCGCAGGATATCTTTCAACGAGTGAATTATCTGTTTATATATTAAGTCAGGACATTATGAGCCGTTACCTTCTTTTACCCTGGTCTCTCGCTATTGTTTTAGTGCCCATTATGGCTAAGCCTGATAAGAGTCGTGAACAAGCGTATGCAGTTACTAACTGGTATAAAAAGGTTAGCTTGCTCAACTTATTTTACCTGTTAGGATTACTGTTGGTTTCTTTCATTATCACCACTGTTTTTGCTACGGAAGTGATTGATAAATCAGTCAGTATTGTCGTTTTTATCCTAGCTATCGGTATTATGGCTGCTGCTTATTCACAGTTGCCTTTAGTCAGTTTATTTGCAAAAGGCAAAGTGAAGTTACTTATGTTCGTGTTTTTGTTTGAAAGTGTACTGTACGTAATTACTGCTCCTTACATCTTTCAATCGTATGGTGTTATTGGTGCTAGTTTTGTCTGGTCTGGCAGACTTACTTTGGAGGCTGTTTTCTTAAGAATTTTATTGAGAAAAACGGCAATGAATCCTGCTCTAGGACAAGCTAATGATGTACCGTAAACATGTTTGGTTGATTTATCCAC
>NZ_DIAC01000010.1:102095-115661 GCF_002414625.1 Methylophaga sp. UBA5088
CTTATCCACTGCTGGGATTGACAGCTTTTTTATTATCAATTTCAGCTTCAGTAGATTGGATGCATTACAACTGGCATTATGAACATCGCGTTGCCAATCAAACTTGGTATCAGCTCTTTGATTCTTTTTCTCTCACTAAAGAAATACTTTTCTTTTGGTCAAGCAAGTTGTTAGGTGAACTGATTGGCTTCAAATGGTTTATTTTCTCTCTGACTATGGGGCTGACTACTCTCAAACTTTATTACTATGAGAGACTGAGTGACAAAAAGCCATGGTTAACCATTTTCTTTTATTGCTGTTTCTACCTTTTTTTATTGGAAGGGACGGTTCTTAGAGTTGCTTATGCCACAGCTTTCGTAATAGTGGCAATTTATTTCTTGTTTGATAAGAGGCCATTATTAAGCTTCGGCCTCATTCTCTTATCATCTCAGATTCACCTTACATGTTTAGTTTTCTTGATCATATTTCCAATCTATTACAGTAAATATTTTTTTACTGCATTACTAGTAAGCTTTGTATTATCACCGTTATTTATTTTATTTCATTTTTCATTATTTGACTTAATAGGGAGTGTTGCTGGCTATGTTAACCCTAAATATCAATTCTATTTTGGTGAAAAAATCATTGATACCCAAAACTCAACGGGATTATTTTTTTATTTTTTAGCTGTATTTTATGCATTAAACCTTTTTGTGGTTTATACACTTAGAAACTCTATTTTTTCTGACCCTAAAGCGAGAGTTTTAGTTGGGACAGGACTTATGGGTATTATATTTATGTCAACGATGTATACTCATGTCGCTCCTGCCACGCGGTTAGCGGAGTTGATGATGATTACGCTACCACTCTATTTGACGAGTGTTTTTTTGGAGTGGCAGAAAAATAAATATTATTGGGTATGTTATTCAATAATCATCTTTGCAGTGCTTTACGCTTTAGCAAGGTTTGTTTATCTGTACCCCTCACTAATTCCTTTTCTCAAATAAAACAGTTGTTAGATTAAATAAATGCGAATTTTAATTACGGGTGCAAATGGCTTTATTGGGCAGAATGTACTTGCTTCATGGTCTAAGGAGAAAGAAGTCGAGCTTGTCGCATTACAGCGAACAGCCTCAGATAAATCTATCCCCGAAATTGAATATTGGCTTTATCCAGAAATAAACAGCGAAACTATTTCATCACTGGATTTGAGTTCAATTGATGTGATTATTCATGCCTTGGCTGCTATAGATATTCCGAATAAAAACGAGGATGAGGCAAGAGCCGTATATCAAAAAGTAAACGTGGAGTTAACTCGAGTTTTAGCAAGTCAGGCTGCTATTGCGGGGGTAAAACACTTTATTTTTATAAGTTCAACCAAGGTAAACGGTGAAGAAACGAGTGAAACATTAGAGCCTTTCTGTGAGACTGACGTACCATTACCTGAGGATGAATACGCTCATTCGAAATTAGCCGCTGAAAATCACTTAAAAACTATCTGTCATGCATCCAATATGGCATACACGATAATACGTCCACCTTTGGTTTATGGGCCTGGAGTTAAAGGTAATTTCGAGAAACTGATAAAGCTTGTAGGAAAAGGAGTCCCACTTCCTTTCGCAAAAATGCAAAACTGGCGATCAGTACTTGCAATTGACAATTTGACTGACTTTATATGGACCTGTATTGAAAAGCCAAAAGCAAAAAATGAGACTTTTCTGATTGCTGATAAGGATGATGTGTCTACAACGGGTTTACTCATTGCCATTTCTGAAGCCTACAAGAAGTCGCTAAGGCTTTTTTATATACCAAAAACGCCGTTGCGATGGTTACTGGCATGTATAGGAAAAAAAAACATATATCGAAAGTTATATAGTTGTCTAATAGTCAGAAAAGACAAGGCAAAGGTGTTACTTGGCTGGGAACCGATCTCTGACTTACCTAGCCAATTAAGAAAAATGGTAGAGAGAGAGAAATGATAAGAATTTTAGATGTTTTTTTTGCTTTAACTGGACTGATTATATTCTCTCCTTTACTTGTCATATTGTTGTTTTTGGGAATTTTTGATTCTGGTAGCCCGTTATTTTTTCAGCAAAGGGTCGGAAGACAGAAAACGATTTTCACATTGGTTAAGTTCAGAACTATGCGTAAAAACACCGCTCATGTCGCCACACATTTGGCGGCTGAGTCTTCAGTAACGCATTTCGGGCGGTTCCTCAGAAGGACTAAACTCGATGAACTTCCTCAGCTTTGGAATGTATTAAAAGGCGATATGAGTTTGGTTGGTCCAAGGCCATGCCTGGAAAGTCAGCATGAGTTGATTGAAGCGAGAAACAAACTGAATGTGTTCTCAGTACGCCCTGGTATTACTGGCTTAGCTCAGGTCAATGATATTGATATGTCGACTCCTGAGTTACTTGCTGAAACAGATGCCAAAATGATTGCCTCGTTTTCAGTCAAACAGTATTTCTATTTAATTTTTCTCACTTTGACTGGCAAGGGAGCGGGGGACAGGATCAGGAAGTGAGTTGTGAGCAAGCTCACACAATGCAAAAAGTCTGTTTGATTTTCATTCGTTTTTTCATCTAACCTAAAGCTTCAGTTTCAGGAGAAACTGTTAATGGACTTAGTTTTAACATGGAGTATGGATTATGTTACGAAAATCATTTTTTGCATTGGTCTTATCGTTTTTTCTCAGCACTTCTCTAGCATATGCTGCCGACAAGATTGATCTCAATACAGCGACCTCAGAAGAGTTGCAGATGTTAAATGGTGTTGGACCTTCAACGGCAGATGCCATAATTGAATATCGTGATGCTCACGGAAAATTTAAAACGGTAGATGAGCTGACTAACGTCAAAGGTATTGGTGATAAAAAGTTAGAAAAACTGTCTAATGACCTGACTGTTTCTCAAAATTAAGCTTTCTATTTAAAAAAACGGCATGAAATACATGCCGTTTTTTTTAGTGTGACAAGTTGGTCAGCAGTTGTTCTTTTAGGTTATTTTCTTCCAGTTCATCAAGGGCATTCTCATCTGCTGTGGTAATGAAAAATACGTCTTCAACTTGGTCGCCGAGTGTATTAATTTTGGCGTTAATGAGCTGAACCTTACAGGCCAGAAACACTTGAGCGATAGCCGAAACCAATCCAGGTCTGTCATGTGTATGTAAGGACATCACGGTATGGTTTTGTTGAAGGTTGGTTTCAAACTCAATATTCGGCTGTGTTTTAAATAGCTTCATTGTTCTCGGTGTGATGGTGGGGCTATATGGCTTCACATGAGAAGTGTTGGCGAGTTGCTTTTCAAGCGAACGGGTAATTTGTCTGGTATCTAGTCGGTCACCGTTTACGATGAAGGTATTCAAAGCATCGTGCTCATTGGTGACATTGATTTTTGCGTCCAATACATTGAGTTGGCATTGCTCAAGCGCTGCCGTTATGGCGGCAAAAATGCCAGCCCGATCATGAGTGACAATAAAAATTTCTAGCGTCAGTTGATCATTATGTTTTCTCAGTGCGATTAATGGATCGTCATCCATATGATCTAAACGTTGCTCTGATTGCCAAACGAGTTCATCAATTGAATGCCTGAGGAAGTAGTCCAAATCATAGGCATGCCAGAGCTGACTGATATCTTCTTGACTACGGCCGTTAGATAGCAGTTGTTGCATCGCTTCCTGGTATTTTTTGTAGCTCTTTTCACGTGTACTTTTTGCTTGAGCCTCAGTATGTTCAATCCACTGGTGGGTACTGTGGTAAAGCTGTTTCAATAACGAATCTCGCCAACCATTCCACAAGTTATTATTAGTGGCTCTGATATCAGCAACCGTTAATAAATAGAGATAATTCAGTCGTTCTGTTGTCTCTACCAAGTCAGCAAATTTTTTGATGACAGTCGGATCTTCCAAATCACTTTTCTGAGCCGTCGTCGACATAGCAAGATGGTATCTAATCAGAAAAGCGACGATATTCGTATCATATTCACTGAGGTTATGTCGCTCACAGAATGCTTTTGCATCAACCACACCTAAGACGCTGTGATCTCCACCTCGGCCTTTGGCTATATCATGATAAATACCTGCGATATAGAGTATTTCCGGTTTAGGCTGTTGATTAAACACTTCAGAGCAAAGAGGGAACTCTTCTCTGTTTTCTTCACAGGAGAAGCGTCTTAAATTACCTACTAAAAATAGAGTGTGTTCATCAACCGTATAGGCATGAAATAAATCATGCTGCATTTGGCCGACGACGCGACCGAATTCAGGCAGGTAAGCACCTAAAACGCCTAATTCATTCATTCGACGAAACTCATGCGTCACGCCTTTTGGCTGACGAATAATTTCCATAAATAAAGTTCGGTTTTTTATATCACGGCGGAAATTATCATCAATTAAGTGTAAGTGGGCATGAATCTGACGGATAGTCGACGCTCTGACCCCTTTGAGCTCAGGGTTTTGCTGAAGAATAAGAAAGACTTCTAATAAGGCATATGGATAGTAGGCAAAGATGCCCGGGTTGATTGTTTCAAGATAGCCATTATGTGACTGGAAGCGACGATTAATTACTCTGACTTCACGAGGTTCATCGGCGAGGATAATCGTCTCTTCAAACAGCTGTAGTAAGAGACTATTCATTTGCCTGACAGAGCGGGCACAACGATAATAATCCTTCATGAATTTTTCAACAGCGAGTCGAGAGTCGTCGTCTTTATATCCCAATTTCTTAGCGAGTTCTCGCTGAAAGTCGATCATCAACTTTTCTTGTTTACGACCTGCAAGGTGATGCAGTACAAAGCGGATTGTCCACAAAAAGTTTTGCGCTTTTTGTAAAGTTTCATATTCGCTATTAGCCAGAAACCCTTTTTGACGAAGTCCTTCCAGGTTTTTAACATCAAAATGCTGTTGAGCTACCCAGTTGACGACCTGAATATCTCTTAACCCCCCAGGTGATTCTTTAATATTTGGTTCGAGGTTATTGGCCGTATCATTATAGCGCTGATGGCGATCTAACTGTTCTTGTCTTTTTAATTCAAAAAAGCGTCGAGTGTCCCAGGTTTTATTAGTGACTGTCAGTTGTTGCAGTGATTCAAACAACGCACTGTGGCCACACAGTAATCGTGCCTCTAATAAGTTAGTGGCGATAGTGATGTCATCTTCTGCTTGCTGACGACATTCCTGTATCGTTCTGACGCTGTGACCAATTTCTAAGCCCACATCCCAGAGTTGAGTCAGAAAACTGGATAAAGAATCTGGTGGCGTGTCTGAGATGGATTCATCAAGTAAAATTAATACATCAATGTCAGAATAAGGATGGAGCTCTCCGCGTCCGTAACCACCTACGGCAATCAGACTGACAGGTGTGTCATCACTGATATGTTGCTGCCAGATTTGCGTCAGAATCTCATCAACAAACGAGGCGCGTTGATACACCAAGTCTTCAATAGAACTCCCAGCATCGAATTGTTGCTGGAGATATAGCTGGCCTTGCTTTAAAGCTTGTCGACAAATTTCATTGGTGACCTCTGCATCAGAAGGAATCACTAAGTTTCCAACTTCCCAGATAGATAGAGTCTGCTGAGGCATACAACACCTTATAGATTAAACGGTTTCTTCTTCACGTAAGGTCAGAATGTCATATCCGCTATCAGTCACTAAAATGGTGTGTTCCCACTGTGCTGATAAAGAACGATCTTTGGTTACGACGGTCCAGCCATCAGGCAGTTGCCGAACATGACGTTTGCCTGCATTAATCATTGGCTCAATAGTGAATGTCATGCCTGCCTTGAGTTCGAGTCCTGTGCCCGGAGTACCGTAGTGAAGGACTTGGGGATCTTCGTGAAAGACCTGGCCGATACCATGACCACAGTACTCACGAACAACGGAAAAGTTTTCTTTCTCGGCATAAGTCTGAATGGCATGACCAATATCACCCAGACGGATGCCTGGTTTAACCATTTCAATACCGACAAACATGGATTCACGGGCAACACGACAAAGACGCTGGGCCAAGATAGAAGGCTTACCAATCTGAAACATTTTGCTGGTATCACCATGGTAACCATCTTTGATAACGGTGATGTCGATGTTGATAATGTCGCCGTCTTTGAGTTTTTTCTCACTGGGTATGCCATGGCAGATGACATGATTAACAGAGGTACAGATGGAGCGAGGAAAACCATGATAATTTAACGGGGCAGGAATGGCTTGTTGTTCGTTGACAATGTAGTCATGACAAATCTGATTGAGTTCTTCAGTGGTGATACCGGCTTGGACATGCGGTTCAATCATGGTCAAAACGTCAGCGGCAAGTTTTCCCGCTACACGCATTTTTTCAATTTCTTCGGCAGTTTTTATACTGACAGCCATTTAAATTCCCTGCTAATTTTGAAATGAAGTTTCTGATATCAGACATAGTTTGCCGTAAATCGGCTTTGGTCACCAGTGATCATTCTAGGCCAAGCTGGTAATTGTTCTTTTCGCTTTGTTTTGTTGCTTAAGTGTGGAATAATATGCGCGCCGAAAGAAGGCAAAATCACACATGTGCCGTCACAGGTGTCGGGGTGCTATTAGGTCTGACCTAATTAGTCGACAACTGGGGTACGTGGAGGTTCAACCCCATACTATTAAAGGTATAATCATGGCTAAAACAACAATGCGCCAAATGCTTGAAGCAGGCGTACATTTCGGGCACCAAACCCGTTACTGGAACCCAAAAATGGGCCCATACATCTTTGGTAAACGTAACAATATCCATATCATCAACTTAGAACATAGCTTGCCAATGTTCAACGATGCGTTGAATTTTGTCAGCAAACTGGCGTCTAAAAAAGGTCGTATCATGTTTGTCGGTACCAAACGTGCTGCACAAGATGCGATTCGTGAAGATGCTGAACGTGCAGGTATGCCATATGTCAACCGCCGTTGGTTAGGTGGCATGTTGACTAACTTCCAAACCGTTCGCCAATCAATTAAACGTCTGGATGCTATCCAGGACATGATCGAGTCTGGCAAAACTGAAGGTCTGAAGAAAAAAGAAGTCTTAGATCTGGCTCGTGAACAAGAAAAATTAGAAAAAAGCATCGGTGGTATCCGCAAAATGGGTGGTTTACCTGATGCAATGTTTGTTATTGACGTTGAACATGAACGTATTGCTATTCAAGAAGCCAAAAAATTAGGCATTCCTGTTATCGCTATCGTCGATAGTAACAGTAATCCAGATGGCGTTGATTACGTTATCCCTGGTAACGATGACTCAATGCGTGCAATCCGTCTATACACTGCAAACATTGCTGATGCCATTCTGGAAGGCCGTGCTTCTGTGACAACAGCAGATACAAAAGAAGAATTCGTAGAAGTTGCTGAAGAAAGTGCTGAATCAGCCAGCGAATAATTTCTACTAGTTTAATTCAGCAGGCTCGCCCGTGGGTGGGCCTGTGTTGTATATGAGCTCAGTGATGAGCATTCATAAAACAATCAGATTAAAAGGGTTAGAGCAATGGCAATTACTGCAGCTTTAGTAAAAGAACTACGTGAGCGTACAGGCTCAGGCATGATGGAGTGCAAAAAAGCACTCGTCGAAGCAAATGGTGACATCGAAGTCGCTATCGAAGAAATGCGTAAATCAGGTTTGGCAAAAGCGGATAAAAAAGCAGATCGTATCACTGCTGAAGGTATCATCGCTATTGAAACAAGTGCTGATAACAAACATGCCGTCATGTTGGAAGTGAATTCAGAAACTGACTTCGTAGCGAAAGCAGATGCTTTTGTTAATTTCGTATCTGCGGTAGCGAAAAAAGCGTTGGAAGCACAACCTGCTGATCTGGACGCGTTAAAACAATTAACACTGGATTCTGGTGAAACAGTTGAAACTGTGCGTCAGGCACTGGTAGCTAAAATTGGCGAAAACATTCAAGTTCGTCGTTTCACTGCATTAAATACTGAAGATGGCATTATCGGTTTCTACCGTCATGGTGACCGCATTGGTACTATGGTTCAGTTAACTGGTGGCAACGAAGAATTGGCTAAAGATTTAGCTATGCACGTTGCTGCAAATCGTCCACAAGCCATTTCTCCAGATGAGTTATCTCAAGAGTTGCTGGATAAAGAACGTGATATCGTGGCGACACAAGCACGTGATAGCGGCAAACCTGAAAACATCATTGCGAAAATGATTGAAGGTCGTATGGCGAAATTTGTCAACGAAATCAGCCTGGTTGGCCAACCATTCGTTAAAGACCCGGACGTGACAGTTGAAAAACTGATCAAACAAGCTGGCGCTTCAATTGACGCTTTTGAGTTCTTTGAAGTGGGGGAAGGTATTGAAAAAGCAGAAGATAATTTTGCTGAAGAAGTTATGGCTCAAGCCAGAGGGAAGTAATTTATGACACAAACGGGAAGTCAGCCAGTTTTTAAGCGTGTCTTGCTCAAACTGAGTGGCGAGGCATTGATGGGGGATGCGGAGTATGGCATCCAGCCAGAAGTGATTTCCCGTTTTGCCAAAGAGATATCTGAGCTGAGCGCGCAAGGCGTTCAGCTCGGTGTCGTCATCGGTGGCGGAAATATATTCCGTGGTGCTGGTCTCGCCGCTAGTGGCATGGACCGTGTCAGTGCCGATCATATGGGCATGTTAGCGACAGTGATGAATGCCTTGGCATTACAAGATGCTTTGGAGCGAAACGGTACTTTCTGTCGTGTCATGTCAGCTATCAGAATTCATGAGGTCTGCGAAGATTATTTACGCCGTCGTGCTATCAGACATCTTGAGAAAGGGCGTGTAGTTATTTTCGCTGCCGGAACGGGCAATCCTTTTTTCACGACTGATTCAGCAGCGAGTTTACGTGCTGTGGAGATCGGTGCTGAACTGATGTTAAAAGCGACGCAGGTTGATGGTGTTTATAACGCTGATCCGAATAAAGAGCCAAATGCCGTTCGTTATGATGAATTGAGTTATGACGAAGTCATCAATAACCGTCTTGCTGTGATGGATACGACAGCTGTTGTGATGTGTCAGGAGCAAAAAATACCTTTACGTGTTTTTGACGTACACAAAGAAGGTAATCTGACAAAAATTATCTACGGCGAAGAAGTTGGAACATTAGTCAAATAGGATTGAATATGATTGAAGATATCAAGAAAGATGCTGCTGATCGTATGAAAAAAAGTGTTGCTGCACTGAATACAGCAATGGCAAAAATTCGTGCAGGACGTGCTCACACCAGCTTGTTGGACCATTTGCATGTCTCTTACTATGGTTCTGATGTGCCATTGAGCCAAGTGGCAAATGTGGGTGTTGAAGACTCAAGAACATTAACGGTAACACCATGGGAGAAAGATATGGTGTCTGTCGTTGAAAAGGCCATCATGACATCTGATCTGGGTGTTAATCCAAACAGTGCCGGCATGACTATTCGGATTCCCATTCCTCCTTTAACGGAAGAACGCCGTCGTGACCTAGTCAAAGTGGCAAAAAATGAAGCTGAAAATGCACGTATCGCTGTTCGTAACATTCGCCGTGATGCTAACAGCACGCTAAAAGATCTACTGAAAGAAAAAGAAATTTCTGAAGATGAGCAACGTGGTGCTGAAGAAGATATTCAGAAGCTCACCGATGCAACCATCAAACAAATTGATGATGTGCTTGCAGAAAAAGAAACGGACTTGATGGAAGTGTAACCGGCTGGTTACACTCTCATTGACCACCTCTGAATGAACCCTCAGAAAAAGAATATTCCTAAGCATATCGCCATTATCATGGATGGTAATGGCCGTTGGGCAAAACGCCGTTTACAACCACGTTTTATGGGGCACCGAGCTGGTGTGAAAACGGTGGCAGAAATAGTGAAACGCTGTGCCGAACTTGGTGTCGAAGTGCTCAGTTTATTTGCCTTTAGCAGTGAAAACTGGCGTAGACCAGGTAAAGAAGTGTCACTGCTTATGGAATTATTTAGTCACGCCCTCGACAATCAAGTCAAAAAGTTACACGAGAATAATATTAGATTGTGCATTATTGGCGACGTCGATAAATTTTCTCCCGTATTACAGCAGAAAATAGTCGATGCACAGTCACTCACACAAAATAATACGGGACTGATAGTCAACATCGCTGCAAACTATGGTGGGCGTTGGGATATCACACAATCCGTTCGTCAGCTTGCAAAAAAGGTGGCTGCTGGTGAATTAGACCCTGACGATATTAACGAAGACGATATCAGTTCATCACTATCAACCGCTGAACTCCCCGAACCAGATTTATTTATCCGCACTGGCGGAGAACAGCGCGTCAGTAATTTCCTGTTATGGCAAATGGCCTATACAGAGTTTTTCTTCACAGATGTATTGTGGCCCGAGTTCGATAAAAAACAATTAGATGTGGCTATCAGCTCATTTAGTCAGCGTGAAAGACGTTTTGGTCGTACTTCTGAACAGTTGCAAGGTCAATCGGATGCTTAAACAACGTTTAATCACAGCAGCCATTTTAATTCCCCTGGTTGTTTGGGCTATTTTTGCCAGTTCCTTAGTGACATTCACTACACTTATCGCTGCCGTAGCCATACTGGCTGCTTGGGAGTGGCATCAAATGATAGGGATAAAAAGCCCGACAATGCGTGTGATGCTGGTGATAGACCTGATTGTTGTATTGTATTTGGCCATTACACAAATTAATCCATATTTTGTGATCAGCATTGGCATTATTATTTGGCTTTTAGCGACATTAACCATACTCGCCTATTCAAATAACTCTCTGTCTGAACGGTTATCCTATTTATTCAAGAATAAAATTTTTGGTGCGATTAGCAGTATTCTGATACTCACTGTATTTGTTGTCTCTGCTGTCACATTGAAAACCTTTAGTGAAACCGGTGCTTTTCTCTTCTTTTTTGTCATGGTGACAGTGTGGTTAGCAGATACCGGTGGTTATTTTGCTGGTAAACGCTTTGGTAAACATGCGTTGGCACGATCTGTCAGTCCGAACAAAACATGGGAAGGTGTCGCGGGTGCCATTGTGCTTGCTTCAATATGGGCAGCTGCTTTTTATTCAGTAACATCACCTTCGACAATCACGTGGTTTGAATGGATGTTAATTTCTATCGCCACGGTGGCTTCATCCATTATCGGTGACTTATTTGAAAGCCTCTACAAACGTGCCTTTTCTGTTAAAGATAGCGGGAATTTACTACCAGGACATGGTGGTATATTAGATAGAATTGATAGTCTTTTAGCTGCAGTGCCTATCTTCACTTTCCTGATATTAATCATGGGTAGTGTCTAGATGAAATCAGTGACGATTCTTGGTTCTACTGGTTCCATCGGTTTGAGCACATTGGACGTGTTGAGTCTTCATCCTGAAAAATTCAAAGTCTATGCATTAACAGCCAATCAATCTGTTGAAACTATGTTGCAGCAATGTCTGCAGTTTCAACCTGAAATTGCTGTGATGTTAGATGCCAAAGCTGCAGACAAACTGGCTGAAGTGCTTCGTAAAGAAGGCTGTAATACAGTTGTAAAAAGTGGCACCCAGTCACTGGAAGATGTTTCGTCATCATCCAGAACCGATATCGTCGTTGCCGCAATCGTGGGTGCTGCTGGCTTATTACCCACTCTTGCCGCTGCCAAAGCGGGCAAGCGAATCTTACTGGCTAACAAAGAAGCATTGGTCATGAGTGGTGCCTTGTTTATGAAAACTGTGGCAGAAAACGGCGCAACTCTTCTCCCCGTTGATAGTGAACATAATGCCATCTGGCAATGCCTGCCCGTAGCAAACACGCAGCATCATGATTTCAACGGCAAAGGGGTAAGGAAGATAATTCTTACCGCTTCAGGTGGGCCTTTCAGAGACTATGAGCTGGATAAATTAGAAGAGGTGACACCAGAACAAGCTGTTGCTCATCCTAATTGGTCCATGGGGCAAAAAATTTCCGTCGACTCAGCGACTATGATGAATAAAGGTCTTGAGGTGATTGAGGCCCATTGGCTATTTGGCTTACAAAGCCAACAAATCGAAGTCGTGTTACACAGACAGAGTGTTATCCACTCAATGGTGGATTATGAGGATGGCTCGGTTTTAGCTCAGATGGGCAATCCGGATATGCGGACTCCTATTACGAATACCTTATCGTGGCCAGAGCGAATCGCCTCTGGTGTGGCACCATTAGACTTAGTGAAAGTAGGCCGGCTTGATTTTAGTGAAGCTGATTTTTCACGTTTTCCTTGTTTACGTTTAGCCTATAAAGCATTAAACGATGGTGGTACGGCTACAGCTATTTTGAATGCTGCTAATGAAGTAGCAGTGCAAGCCTTTTTGGATGAGCAGATACGGTTTACTGAGATTGCGAAAATTATTGAAGACGTTTTAACCGAGCTACCTATTCATGAGGCTTCATCACTCGAACAAATCCTGGCAGATGACGCTGCCGCAAGAGACTTGGCTATGAGCAAGATAGGTTTATGCACTCACTAGTCTTCTTTTTAATCGCTTTAGCCATACTAATTATCATTCATGAATATGGTCATTTCTGGGTCGCCAGACGTTGTGGCGTCAAAGTGCTACGGTTTTCGGTGGGCTTTGGTAAACCTATCTGGCAAAAAGTGGGTAAAGATGGCACTGAGTATGTGTTAGCGCCTATTCCAATGGGCGGTTATGTCAAAATGCTCGATGAACGGGAAATGCCGGTAAGTGAAGAGCAAGCTCAATTTGCATTTAACCGTCAGTCTTTGGCAAAAAGAGTGGCTATCGTCTCTGCTGGCCCTATAGCCAACCTCATTTTTGCCATACTGGCTTATTGGATGTTGTTTGTCGTTGGTGTATCTGGAATTAAACCCATCATTGATGATGTGCATCCAGCCTCAATCGCCGCTCAGGCGGGTCTCAATCCGAGTGATGAAATTTTACAGGTGGATGGTAAACAAACCCCAACCTGGAATAGTGTTTATAAGGCACTCATTCAAAAAGCAGAATATGGTGAACGAACTGAGATTTTAGTACTGACGTCAGGCATTGAGCAGCAATATGCTTTAGTCATACCTCAAGTCAGTATTGATCAAGCAAGTAGTATTTTGGACAAAATAGGTATTGAGCCTTTGCGTCCAGCTATTAAACCGGTACTGGGTGAAATTGTGCCTGACTCACCAGCCCAAAAAGCCGGGTTAAAAGTGGGGGATGTTCTCCTGTCCTCACAGCAACAAACCATTGATAACTGGTCGAAATGGGTTGAATTGATCCAAGCAAGTGCTGGTAAAGAGTTGAATATTGAAGTTCAACGTCATGAGCAACGCTTAACTCTCACATTAACACCACAAGCTGGTGATGATGGAAAAGGACGAATTGGTGCCGCGGTCGATGCAAGTCAGAGCACGATACCTCAGGATCTTCAAGCGGAATTAAGTTATGGCCCTGTTGAAGCGGTCTGGCAAGCGGTGATACAAACTTGGGATTTTTCTTCTTCGACGCTGAAAAGTTTATGGGGAATGATAACCGGGAAAGTCTCAACCGATAATCTTGGCGGGCCGATTAGTATTGCACAAATTGCAGGTAGCTCGGCCGAGCAGGGTGTGACCTCATTTATCAGTTTTCTTGCCATGATAAGTATT
>NZ_DIAC01000010.1:115705-129416 GCF_002414625.1 Methylophaga sp. UBA5088
TGCCATGATAAGTATTACACTTGGCATATTGAACCTTTTACCTATCCCAATGCTTGATGGTGGACATCTCGCCATGTTTGCAGTGGAGGCTGTCAGAGGTAAACCAATCTCTGAAATAACTCAGATGCAGATACAAAAAGTGGGCTTTTTGATTTTGATTATGGTGATGTTTATTGCCTTTTTTAATGATCTCACAAGAGTGTTTGGATAATCAGATTAATTGCAGGTACACTTACTCTTTCGTCGACGGATAGTTATTGCTGATAACAATGAATAAATTACTGCCTATACTCCTGTTTTTGTCTTTTATCTCAGTCGCAAAGGCTGAGTCCTTTACCATCGAAGATATTCGTATAGAAGGATTGCAGCGGATTTCTGCTGGTACAGTCTTTAACTATCTCCC
The DNA here is from genome assembly GCF_002414625.1 of Methylophaga sp. UBA5088. Taxonomy (NCBI): domain Bacteria; kingdom Pseudomonadati; phylum Pseudomonadota; class Gammaproteobacteria; order Thiotrichales; family Piscirickettsiaceae; genus Methylophaga; species Methylophaga sp. UBA5088. The sequence goes on from NZ_DIAC01000010.1 coordinate 116,109, forward strand.
TGTGAAAGTCGGGGATACGATGACGGATAATGATGCAAAAGGCATTATTCGCTCATTGTTTAAGTCTAAATATTTCAATGATGTTGAAGTAGAAAGACAAGACGGTGTATTGGTTATCAAAGTCAAAGAACGTCCAGCCATATCCAGTATCGAACTTGTCGGCAATAAAGACATGGACTCAGCAGAGTTGCTGAAGTCGCTTCGGGAAATCGGTTTTGGTGAAGGCCAGGTTTTTGAGCAAGCCATGCTAGAGCGTGTAGAGCTTGAACTTGAGCGTCAATATTTCAGTCGAGGCAAATACGGTGTGGCGATTAGTTCTGAGGTAACACCGTTATCACGAAATCGTGTAGCTATTCGTATCACGATGGCAGAAGGCGTGGTGGCGACTATCAGTGATATTAACATTGTTGGTAATCATGCTTTTGATGATGAAGAGCTGATGACAGATTTTCAGACCACAACCGGTTCATTACTGTCATTCCTGACGAAGGACAATCAATATTCTCGTCAAAAATTATCCGCGGATTTAGAAACCTTACGTTCTTTTTACTTAGATCGTGGTTTTGTGGATTTTACGGTTGAGTCAACTCAAGTCTCTATCAGTGATGATAAGAAACACATGTTCATCACAATCAATATCAGTGAAGGCGAGAAATATAAAATTAACGAAGTGCGATTAGCCGGTAATTTGATCGTACCTGAAGAAGAATTATTTAAGCTGGTTACGATTCGAGAAAACTCGGTATTTTCACGTAAAGCCATCACTAAGAGTACTGAAAATTTAACTAATCGCTTAGGTAATGATGGCTATGCCTTTGCAAACGTCAACGCGGTGCCTGAGATTGACCGTGAAAAGCGTGAAGTAGATTTGACGTTCTTCGTCGATCCAGGTCGTAGAGCCTACGTCAGACGTATCAATATTTCAGGTAACAGTAAAACACGTGACGAGGTTTTACGTCGTGAATTCCGCCAACAAGAATCTGCATGGATCTCCACTGAAAAAGTTGAACAGTCTAAGGCCAGGGTATCTCGTCTTGGTTATTTTGAAAATGTGAATGTGGAAACTATTCCGGTGGCTGGTGTACAGGATCAGGTTGATTTAGATTTTGGTGTTACAGAAACGCCATCAGGTAGTTTGTCAGCAGGTATCGGCTTCTCACAGTCAGATGGTCTGATTTTCAATGCCAATGTGACGCAGAAAAACTTCTTGGGTAGTGGTAAACACATTCGATTTGGCTTCAATAATAGTAGCATTAACACGATATATAGCTTTGGTTATACCAATCCATTTGTTACAGTCGATGGTATCAGTCAGGGCTTCAATGCTTTCTATCGTGAAACAGATGCTGATGAAGCAAACATAGCAACATACACTCTTGATGCATTCGGTGGGGATATCACTTTCGGTATTCCAATTTCAGAAGAAAATCGTATCAATCTTGGGGTGGGTTATGAACGCACTCAAATTGATCTTCCTTCAGATAACACTATTTCGCGCTATTCTGATTTCATCGATCGTGAAGGTGACACCTTTGATACCGTTACATTGAATCTTGGCTGGTCGAGTGATGACCGTAATAACGCATTATTACCAACAAGCGGTGTGTCGCAAACGTTGACAGGTGAGTTTGCTGTACCAGGGCCATCATTGCAGTACTACAAGCTCAAATACAAAGCGAATGCTTACCATCCGATCAACGACACCTTCACTTTCGCGTTAAGAGGTGAGTTCGGATATGGTGAATCCTATGGTGATACTGAGGAGTTTCCTTTCTTCCAGAATTTCTATGCTGGTGGTATCAGAAGTGTTCGCGGCTTCCAGGCCAATACCTTGGGTGTCAAAGAGGATGACGAACCGTTAGGTGGTAATTTACTGGTTAGCGGTGGTGCGGAAGTCATTTTCCCCGTGCCATTTATGAAAAAAACGTTAAAATCTTTCCGTCTTAGCGCCTTTACTGACTTTGGTAACGTTTATGATGTGGATCAAGATTTTGATGCTGGTTTACTGAGGTATTCAGCTGGTTTGTCCGCTATCTGGATTTCCCCATTTGGTGCAATGTCGTTTAGTATAGCGGCACCGTTGAAGAAAGAAGACGGTGATGAGACTGAAGCATTCCAGTTCTCATTGGGTTCGACGTTTTAATTAATTATTGGAGTTGAGTGTGAAGAATTTGAAGTTTATTTGGCTATTATTTGCATTGTTCATCGCCGCCCCTGCTAGTTATGCAGCAGATTTAAAAATTGGTGTTGTAAATGCAGGCGTGGTGCTTGATAAATCACCACAAAAAGCAGCAGCACTCGCGCGTTTGGAAAAAGAATTCTCCGCAAGAAGTAAATCATTAGAAGCAAAACACAAAGCACTTCGTGCTGCACAAGAAAAATTAAATAAAGACGGGGCTATCCTCAGTGCAGATCAACGTCGTGACAAAGAACGTGACTTATTAAGCGATCAACGTGAACTGCAACGCCTGCAAGATGAGTACAGTGAAGACTTGTCGATCCGTCGTAATGAAGAGTTAAGAAAACTTGAAAAAGACATTGCAGAAACCATTGTCGATCTGGCAAAAAAAGAATCGTATGACATGGTGTTGTATCAAGGTGTCATCTTTGCCAGTGATAAAGTTGACCTGACAAATAAAGTCTTGGAAATGTTGAAAGCTAAAAAATAGAGTACAGTTGTGGGTTTGACACTTGCTCAAATAGCAGAAGAAATCAATGGTAGAGTTATCGGCGATGCTACTTACGAAGTTAGCAGCGTCGGTACTCTATCAAATGCTGAATCATCTCAACTAAGCTTTTTATCTAATTCGAAATATAAAAAGTTTTTAAAACAATCCCAGGCTGGGGCTATCATCGTCTCAAAAGACATGTCCGAATATGTCGTGACAAATGCCATTGAGGTTGATGATCCTTATGTTGCCTATGCCAAAGCAGCTAGTCTTTTACATCCGGTAAAAAAGCACTCTGCTGCCATCCATCCATCTGCAGCCATTGATCCTTCAGCCGAGATAGGTAGCAATGTCACTATCGGTGCACATGTTGTTATTGAGCCAGGCGTTATCATCAAGGATAATGTAATTATAGGCCCAGGCTGTGTTATTGAGCATGACGTCATTCTTAGAAAAGGGGTAACACTCCGTCCTAATGTGACATTATGTTTTGGTGTGGATATCGGCGAGCGTACTATCATCCACCCAGGCGTTGTGATTGGTGCAGACGGTTTTGGCATTGCCAATGATAACGGGCACTGGATTAAGGTGCCTCAGGTTGGCTCAGTTAAAATAGGTAGCGACGTTGAAATCGGCGCTAACACTACGATTGACAGAGGCGCTATCGAAGATACCGTAATAGCAGACGGTGTAAAACTCGATAATCAAATACAAATTGGCCATAACGTGACTATTGGAAAACATTCGGTCATAGCGGGTTGTACAGGAATTGCGGGTAGTACATCTATTGGTGAATATTGTGCGATAGGTGGTGGAACCGGCATGGCTGGACATATCAATATCGCCAATGGGGTGCAGTTGACTGGCATGAGTATGGTGACAAAGTCCATCAATGAAGCAGGTGTCTATTCGTCAGGTATACCGGTTGAGCCAACGAAACAATGGCATAAAAACGTGATTAGATACCGTCAGATGGATAAATTATTTGATCGTGTGAAACAGCTTGAAGAGCAAGATAAAGACTGATTGCAATGTTGTTTTGCTTTACCAAAGTCTGCTCTCACAGTAACATTGTCGGTCTTTTAAATACAATGATAGTCAAGGGATATTAGCTTGAACACGATTGATATACATGAAATTCAACGCCTGTTACCTCATCGATACCCTTTCTTGTTGATTGACAGGGTTATAGAGTTTACCCCGGGTGAGCGTTTGGTCGGCATTAAAAATGTGACATTTAATGAGCCGCATTTTACAGGTCATTTCCCTCAGCGCGTCATTATGCCTGGTGTATTAATCCTTGAATCCCTTGCGCAAGCGACAGGGTTATTAGCGTTCAAGACAGCGGATCAAATCCGTTCTGATGAAGCATTATACTATCTGGCTGGTATAGATAATGCTCGGTTTAAACGACCTGTTGAACCCGGTGATCAACTTAGACTTGAAGTTAAGTTAGAAAAGAATAAACGTAACCTGTGGAAATTTACGGGCGAAGCGAGTGTTGATGGCGAAGTTGTTGTCAGCGCCGATATCATGTGTGTTAACCAAGAAATGCCAAAGTGATACATCAAACAGCTATCATTGATCCAAGTGCCGTTATCGCTGATAACGTCAAAATTGGTCCTTTTTCTGTTATCGGCCCAAAGGTAAAGATTGGCGAAGGGACTGAAATTGCCTCACATGTCGTTATAAATGGACCAACGAAGATTGGTAAGAATAACCGCATCTTTCAATTCGCTTCTATTGGTGAAGAACCTCAAGATAAAAAATTTCATGGTGAAGACACCACATTAGAGATTGGTGATAACAATCTTATACGTGAGTCCGTCACAATCAACCGTGGCACTGTGCAAGGCGGAGGCGTAACTCGTCTTGGCAGTAATAACTGGATTATGGCTTATGTCCATATCGCTCATGACTGTATTATTGGTAACGATAATATCTTTGCGAATAATGCATCACTTGCCGGTCATGTGATTATCGATGATTTTGTGATTCTGGGTGGTTTTACTTTAATCAGTCAATTCAATTACATGGGATCACATTCCTTTAGTGCTATGGGCAGTGTGATTTCAAGAAATGTACCCCCGTATGTGCTGGTTTCTGGTCACATGGCGAAACCCTTTGGGATTAATGTTGAAGGATTACGCAGACGTAATTTTACTGATCTGCAAATTAAAAATATTAGACAAGCATATAAATTTTTATATCGCTCTGGTTTGAAGTTAGAAGAAGCTGAGATACGCATCGATAACATGAATCAAGAATCAGATGAAATTTCTCTATTATCTGATTTTCTCAAGAACCAGGAGGGTGGCATAATCCGATAACAATCGGATTATGCATTATTCCATTCTTAGTTAGTCATTATTCGGCGTTGCTGTAATTTTGTGAATACTTAAATCCGCACCTTCATATTCTTGTTCCTGAGACAGCCTTAACCCCAAGACGAGTTTAAGCAAACCATAAACGCTAAATCCGCCAACAAATGCGATAAGTACACCTAATCCAGTGCCAATGAGCTGTGACATCAAACTAACACCGCCCATACCACCTAAAGCGACTTGACCAAAGATACCAGCTGCAATACCACCCCAAACACCACAAAGACCATGTAGTGGCCACACCCCAAGTACATCATCAATTTTCCATTTGTTTTGTGTGAGTGTGAATGTGAAGACGAATAGTGAACCCGCAACCAAACCTGTCACCAGGGCTCCTAATGGGTGCATGATATCGGAGCCTGCACAGATTGCTACTAAACCTGCAAGAGGTCCATTATGCACAAAGCCTGGATCGTTTTTACCCAATAGGCACGAAGCAAGTATGCCGCCAACCATTGCCATAAGTGAATTGATAGCAACCAACCCACTTATTCCATCAATAGCCTGAGCGGACATGACATTAAACCCAAACCAGCCTACAGTAAGGATCCATGCACCCAGTGCCAGAAAAGGGATATTTGAAGGTGGGTGTGCAAATATTTCACCTTTTTTACCATAACGTCCATGGCGTGGACCGAGGTGCAAGACTGCTGCTAATGCAATCCAGCCGCCCACGGCATGAACAACAATTGAACCAGCGAAATCATGAAAGCCGGCACCATATGTATTACTCAACCACTCTTGAATACCATATGCACCGTTCCATGAAATACCTTCGAAGAAAGGATAGATAAAACCAGCAATAAAAAATGTCGCTATGAGTTGAGGGTAAAACTTAGCACGCTCGGCAATACCACCAGACACAATAGCCGGTATCGCAGCAGCAAAGGTAAGTAGGAAAAAGAACTTAACCAGCCCATAACCATAATTTTCATTCAATGTTGGAGCCGCATCAAAAAAATGTAAATTGTAGGCGATACCGTAACCAATAAAGAAATAAGCGATAGTGGATATGGCAAAATCGACAATAATTTTTACCAGTGCATTGACCTGATTTTTCTTTCTAACTGTCCCGACTTCTAGAAAAGCAAAGCCAGCGTGCATGGCTACCACCATTATGGCACCAAGCAGTATAAACAAAACATCATTTGCGTTATTCACTATCCTATCCCCTCGTTGGTTTAGATATAAAGCACCAAAATAGCAAGAGTCGCACCAAATTAGAAAAAACAATATAAATCAATTGGATGGTTGTAATAAACCTACCAGTGTTGGGTTTTATTGATTTAAATTGGTGCAATATTGTTAGCTTTAGCACTAGATTGGTGCTTCGTGATATCTCATGGTGCATGTGATTAAACGAATTGTTGATCCACAAGCAGCATATAAAAACGTATAATCAACGGCTTTATATAAAGTTGATCAGTAAACCGATGTTGAGGAGACCGCATGGATATCTATGCATCTGATGAAGAGAAAGCAGAAGCAATAAAACAATGGTGGCGTGAAAATGGCCGCTCTGTCTTTATTGGTGTGATACTGGGTATCGCAAGCATTTTTGGTGTACGTTACTGGATGAACTATCAGCAAGTTCAAACTCAGCAAGCGGCTATGATCTACCAGCAAGCGATTGTGTCAGTAAGCAATCAAGATTCTGAAGCTGCTCAAGCCAGCACAGAAAAACTGATGCAGGATAACAAAAATAGTGCCTACGCCGTTTTCGCCGCGCTCCAAATGGCACAAAAAGCGAGTGAAGCAGGTGAGTATGAGAAAGCGAAAGATTACCTGCGTTGGGTGAAAACGAATGCAGAGTTATCAAGTCACCAAGCGTTAGCAAAACTACGTTTAGCAAAAGTTGAGTTTGATCACGGACAATTAGAACAGGCTCTAGAGCAAGTAGCATCCAATGATGTGGAGGCCTTTGATTCTCTTTTTGCTGAGCTGGAAGGTGATATTAAATCTGCTCAGGGAGAGCCGCAACAAGCGCAAACAGCGTATCAGAATGCCTTGAAAGGGCTCAATTCTGGTGAACCTAGACATACCCTGATTGAAATGAAATTAGATGATGTGGCCGTTGCACATGAAAGTTAATTTGCGCTTATTAACCATTGGTCTCTCACTCACCGCACTTACTGCATGTAGCACCGTAGGCGATTGGTTCGCAGAAGAATCCTATGAGGAACCACCAGAGCCTCTAACTGAATTTGCCAGTGAGTTCAATGCCAAAGTCCTATGGGATAAAGGTGTTAATGATGGTGCAGGTGAAAAGAAACTCGACCTGGCATTATGGTGGCAAAATAATAAAATTTTTGCTGTTGATCATGAAGGTGAAGTGACCGCACTGAATGCTGAAACGGGACGTGAAATCTGGGATTCCGATCTGGATTTTAATGTTGTGACCGGCATCGGTGGTGGTATGGAAGCAGTCTATGTCGGCTCAGATAAAGGTTTGCTGGTTGCTTTGAACGAAGCCGATGGCAAAGAGTTGTGGCGGACACAATTAACTAGTGAAGTGTTGGCTCCGGCGACTTCAGCAAATGGTATTGTTGTGAGCCGTACCTCTGATGGACGTGTCACGGGTATTTCAGCAGATGATGGTAAGGTCATTTGGTCATACCAGCGCGCTGTCCCTTTACTTAGTTTACGTGGTGCCGGAAGACCTGTGATTGCTGGTGATACCGTCATTGCTGGCTATGACAACGGTAAATTGGTCGCCCTGACATTGAACGACGGTAAAGTGATATGGGAAAAGAGTATCGCTATTCCACGTGGCAGAACCGAGCTGGAACGTTTAGTTGATATTGATGCTGACCCGGTAGTGATTGAAGATACTGCCTACCTTGTGACTTACCAGGGACAATTGGCTGCTGTAGATATCAATTCTGGTCGTGTGTCATGGTCACGTGATATGTCATCACAAATCGGGCTGGATGCCGCTTACCGAGACGCTGTTTATGTGACAGATGATCAAGGTTATGTCTGGGCTGTCCAGGATGGTAGTGGTGATGCACTGTGGCGTCAGACAAGGTTGCTGAGACGTCAGGTAACCGCGCCTGCGATTGCGGGTAATTACATAGTCGTAGGTGATTTTGAAGGATATATTCACTGGATAGCGAGAGATGATGGTCGCTTTGTTTCACGTCAGCAACTGAGTGATGGTCCAATTTACAGCAAACCATTAGTTATCAATGGCATTGTCTATGTTACTGCAGCTGATGGCAGTCTTTCCGCTTTGAGAGTACCTGAAAATTGAAACCAGTAATTGCGTTGGTTGGTCGTCCGAATGTCGGCAAATCGACCATATTTAACCGGCTAACAAGAAGCCGTGATGCGCTTGTAGCGGATTACGCTGGTCTGACGCGTGACCGTATCTACGGTACCGCGAAAGAGCCTGGTTATGATTTTATATTGATTGATACCGGTGGCCTTACCGATCAAACAGACAATATGTCTGATCTTATGCGTAAACAGGCAAAACTGGCGATTGATGAAGCGGATCTCATCTTATTCATCGTCGATGGTCGTGCAGGACTGATGCCTACTGACTCCGATGTCGCCCAGCTTTTACGAAACGACGGCAAACCCGTTTGTCTTGTAATAAATAAAACGGAAGGTGAACGTCGTGAAATTATCTCTGCCGAGTTCTATGCATTAGGTCTGGGTGAGCCTCAGGTTATCTCTGCAACTCAGGGCAGAGGTATAGATGCGCTGTTAGCCGAAATCAAAGATCGCATCCCAGCGGTTGAGAAGCTGGAGGCCGATGAACCTGAGCAATTTGATGAGAATGAAATTCGACTGGCAGTGTTGGGCAGACCTAATGTAGGTAAATCTACGCTGATTAACCGTTTGCTTGGTGAAGAGCGCGTGGTGGCATTCGATGAACCTGGCACAACCCGTGATAGTATTCATGTTCCATTTGAAAAAGATGGCGTCAAGTACACATTGATTGATACAGCAGGTGTCAGACGACGTTCTAAAGTCTCTGAAAAACTTGAAAAGTTCAGTATATTAAAAACATTACAGGCTTTAGAAGATGCTAATGTAGTGATGCTGGTCCTGGATGCGCATGAAGGCATAGTCGAGCAGGATCTGCATTTAGCAGGACTGATTATTGAAAGTGGGCGTGCTGTCGTTATTGCTGTCAATAAATGGGACGGCCTGGAAAAAAGTGAACGTGAATGGGTAACGACAAATATCGAGCGTCGGTTACCTTTTCTGAATTTTGCCAAAACGCATTTTATTTCAGCATTACATGGCAGTGGTGTTGGCCTCTTATTCAAATCAGTCAGACAAGCATTTCAGTCTGCCATGATAAAAGTCCCTACTTCACGCCTGACTCGGGTATTGGAAGATGCGGTTGCTGATCATCCACCGCCACTGGTCCGAGGTCGTCGTATCAAATTCCGTTATGCTCATCTAGGCGGAAAAAACCCGCCTAGAATCATCATTCATGGAAATCAGACTGAATCAACGCCGAACAGTTATAAACGTTATCTGGAAAATACCTTCAGAGACGTTCTAAAGTTACAGGGCACACCGGTGATGATTGAGTTTAAAACCAGTGACAATCCTTACCGTGATAAAGCCGTTAAAAGTGCGGCACAAAACACACCTCAAAGAAAACAGCGTCCTCCGCGTAAAAGTCGTAAAAATTAGAGCAATCCGGGGTCATCGCTCATCAGATTTTCGAGACTGTTGAGCTTGTCTCGGATTTTTTCACGCGTAGCCAATTTCTCGCGCGCAGCGAGAGGCAGATCTGTAAATAGTATGACTTGTTTGTCTATCAAGGTATTGATCAAATCTTCCAACACCCGGATCAAAGATAAGTCTGATGCGTTAAGCGCAGACAGACTATCTGCTTTGTTTTCTGATTGTGTTAAATAAGCGACCAGTTCGTCAGAGTTTACTGATAGCTTTTCTGTTGCGCCAGCTTGAGGGTTATCGTAAACAGCAATGATGTTAGCTGTTTCATCTCTTTCTACATAAACCATATCTATTCATGACCCCATTAATGTAATGCCATAGCACATTATGGCGTGATATGCTTTACAGTAAACTAAAAAACTGTGAAATTCATCAAGTTTATTAACTCACTATTGTTAAGAAGATGTATACGGAGTCTGTCATCAACACAAATAAAAAAGAGCAGTGGGATGCTCAGGATAGCTACCGTACTCATGATGATCCGTTACTGGCCTGCTTGACGGTTCTCGCCAAAATTCTTAATAAACCACATAGTCCAGAATCATTGATTGCTGGTTTGCCCCTTGTGGATAATAAACTTTCACCCTCTTTATTCAGTCGCGCTGCAGACCGCGCGGGCTTGTCTTCTCGCATAGTGAAGAGAAAACTGACAAAAATCTCAAATCTTGTTTTGCCAGCCATCCTTTTATTGAACAATGCCAATGCCTGCATTCTTCTTGAAATCAACAAAACAAAAGCAAAAGTTATTTTCCCTGAAACAGGTGAAGGGGAGTCCGAGCTGTCTCTTGATGAACTAGCAGAGCAGTATTCGGGATACAGCATCTTTATCAAACCTGTTCATCACTTTGATAAACGAACAGAATTCTCTGCTATACCGCGTGCTGAACATTGGTTCTGGGGCACAATTTTGCGTTTCTGGCCCATCTACGGCCAAGTATTTATTGCATCCATCCTGGTGAATAGTTTTGCTCTGGCTTCACCGTTATTTGTGATGAATGTCTATGACCGTGTTGTGCCAAATAATGCCACAGAAACACTCTGGGTATTAGCCATTGGTGTCGCCACTGTATTTGTCTTTGAGTTATTACTGCGCACACTTCGTGCGTATTTTATTGATATAGCCAGTAAAAAAGCAGATGTGATTCTTTCCGCCACCATTTTTGAAAAAGTGATGGCGGTAAAAATGTCCGCGCGGTCGAATTCTGTCGGGTCATTCGCTAACAGTATGCAAGAGTTCGAGTCGTTCAGAGAGTTTTTTACATCGGCGACACTGACAACCTTGGTTGATTTGCCATTTTCATTATTATTTATTGCTGTTATCTGGCTGGTAGCAGGGCCTGTCGCGTATATACCTTTAGCCGTCATACCTCTGACGATACTGGTGAGTTTGATTATTCAGTTCCCTTTATCAAAAATGATTCAACATTTATTCAGGCACTCCGGACAGAGAAGTTCGATATTAATTGAAACGCTTACCGGCTTGGAGACTATCAAGAGTATTGGTGCAGAGACTCCTATTCAGCGTAAATGGGAGCAGACGGTTGGTTTTATGACTAAATACAGCCAACGCGCTCGTATTTTATCTGCCACGGCTATCAACTTTACTTCCTTCCTGCAACAGATGGCATCCATCACCGTTGTTGTGTTTGGTGTGTATTTAATTACAGAAAATGAAATCACTATGGGGGCCTTAATTGCCAGCACTATTTTGACAGGGCGTGCATTAGCTCCGATGGCACAGTTAGCCGGTATATTGACTCGCTATCATCAATCTAAAGCGGCGTTGAGTTCATTGAATAGCTTGATGGCATTGCCTGTTGAAAGACCATCTGGACGAGAGTTTCTGCATCGGCCTGAATTCAAGGGTGGTATTGAATTTAAAAAGGTGAGCTTTCGTTATCCAGAACAACCCATTGATGCTTTATCAGATGTCTCTTTTAAGATTAATGCCGGAGAAAAGGTGGCATTTATAGGCCGCATTGGTTCTGGGAAAAGTACCATTGAAAAACTGATGTTGGGTTTGTATGAACCCAATGAAGGCTCTATTTTGTTGGACGGTACTGATATTCGACAGGTCGATCCTGTCGATCTAAGAAAGAATGTTGGCTACGCACCACAGGACGTCGTACTGTTCTACGGCAGTATTCGTGAAAATATCACCATGGTGGCTCCCTTCGCTGAAGATCATGAAGTATTAAAAGCGGCGGACATTGCGGGGGTGACGGAATTTGTCAATCGACACCCATCGGGTTTTGATATGCCTGTCGGGGAGAGAGGTGAAGGTTTATCTGGTGGACAGCGTCAAAGCGTAGCCGTTGCTAGAGCATTGTTGTTAAATTCACCTGTTGTGATGCTGGATGAACCCACTAATGCCATGGACAACAGTACAGAAGAACGTTTTAAAGCCAAATTAGCAGAGCACATTGAGGATAAGACCCTTCTACTGGTGACTCATAAAGCCTCACTTTTGAGTTTAGTTGATAGAGTGATCGTGATGGATCAAGGGAATATTGTTGCCGATGGCTCCCGGGAACAAATTCTGTCTGCCCTTAAAAATGGTCATATTAAAGTGAGTAAGGGCTAGTTATGGCTTGGTTCAAAAAAACGCATTCAGACGATCTGGAGTTCATGTCAGAAGTCAGTGCCGCTTCACTGGAAAGTTCATCTCGAGTTGGTCACTCTTTACTACTGCTTACAGCACTGTTTTTCATCTGCGCTTTCTGGTGGGCCAGTATTACAGAGTTAGATGAGGTGACGCGGGGGCAGGGCAAAGTAATTCCATCCAGTAAAGTTCAAGTCATACAGAATCTGGAAGGTGGTATTCTCTCTGAAGTACTGGTACATGAAGGAGACATCGTCAATAAAGATGATGTATTACTTAAGATTGACGATACGCGGTTTTCCTCGTCTTTTCGTGAAACCCAGTTAAAGTACTGGGAGTTACTGGCTCGTAAAGCACGATTGAAGGCCGAAATGGAAGGCAAACCATTAGAGTTACCTGAAGAAGTCCTAAAACAACAACCTGCCTTAGCTGCTAGTGAACGCGCACTTTATCAATCACGCCAACTTGAATTACAAAGTAATATTGATGTTCTTGAGCAACAGGTAAAACAACGACAGCAAGAGCTGCTAGAAAACCAGGCGAAGCTCAATAAGCTGACAACCAGTTACGATTTGAGCCGCCAAGAGTTGGAAATGTCTGAGCCATTGGTCTCTGTGGGCGTTATATCTGAAGTTGAATTATTAAGACTTAAGCGAGCGACCAATGATTTACGTGGCGAAATGGATACGACCAGGTTAGCGATTCCTCGTATCCGAGCAACACTTAACGAAGCTAAGCAAAAAATAAAAGATACGACGCTGAGATTCAAATCAGAAGCAGCATCTCAGCTTAGTGAGGTACAGTCTGAATTAGCCATAACCAAAGAAACAACGACTTCTCAGGAGGATAGAGTGAGGCGTACCTTGGTGCGTTCGCCTGTGAAGGGTAAGATAAAGCAGTTAAAAATTAATACCGTTGGTGGGGTTATACAACCAGGAATGGATCTGGT
>NZ_DIAC01000010.1:129573-131758 GCF_002414625.1 Methylophaga sp. UBA5088
TGGTTGAAATTGTGCCAGTGGAAGATAATTTATTAATTGAAGCCAATATCCGCCCTTCGGATATTGCTTTTTTAAGTCCAGGCCAACAAGCGATGGTGAAATTGACGGCATATGATTTTTCCATTTATGGTGGACTTCCTGCTACATTAGAGAGAATAAGTGCTGATACAATTACAAATGATGAGGGAGAGAGTTTTTATCTGATTTATTTAAGAACAGATAAAAGCTATATAGAGAGTAGTAAAGGTCCATTAGAGATTATTCCAGGTATGACTGTGACAGTTGATATTCTTACGGGTAAAAAAACAGTGCTGGATTATTTGTTTAAACCGATACTCAAAGCTAAAAATGAGGCAATGAGAGAACGTTGATTAATCCGACCATGCCCACCATGCCAGTGAAGGCAGACAACCCAATGCTTTATTGCATCGGTCAAGATGCAAATCAACTTGTGCACATCAAACAGATTTTGTCTGAGCAATATGATGTGCATGATTTTTCATGTGTTGATGACGCACAGTCGGCACTTGCTCAGAAAAAACCGAATCTTATTTTATGTCACTTGAGCTGTCTAAATAGTGAGGCTGAATCTTTATTCAGTCACAGTGACGCAAGCGCAGAACGTGTGCGGGTGCTTATTTTAGGTCCAAAATTGTCTGTATTGGAACAGATATCCATTTTAAAGCAAGGGGCCAGAGGCTATTTTCAGGAAGAGTTACTGGATGATAAGTTGCTGATAGCAATTGAATTAATTCAGAGGGGTGAAGTCTGGGTCGAGCGTCATGTGATTGCCGGTCTGATTGATGAGCTAAATCATGCGCCAACACTCTCAAGCGAACAGCAGCAAAAACTCGATAGCTTATCCCGGAAAGAATTAGAAGTCGCTGAGCTAGTGAGTCACGGGGCGACAAATAAAATGATCGCCAGAACAATGAACATTACAGAAAGAACCGTCAAAGCACATTTAACAGCCATTTTCCAAAAGATGAATATCCCGGATAGGTTGTCACTGGCTATATTTTTCAGAGATTTGCGTTAGTTATATCAAACGACAAAATGTTATGTTTTAATACACCATGTCATTTTTAAGCACAATGGAATAAAGCTTAGGTCAGTCAGTGAGCGTATTACGCTCCGACTGAAGAGGATTAGGATTTGAAGTGATGAAGAAAAATTTAGTTTTAACTCTACCTCTTTGGGTAATGATATCGAGTGTATCAGCTCAAACGTTGCAGAGTGCAGTGATGACAACTATCGAGTCTAATCCTGATATTTTAGCTGCAGCGAGTGAAAGACAAGCTGTTTCCAAAGAAGTTGACCAAGCCCGTGCAGGTTATTATCCAACGCTTGATCTTGCATTAGGTACTGGTTGGGAAATGACGGATAATCCTAATACGCGTTCTTCAGGTCGTGGTGAAGTCAGACTAAATAGAGATGAAGCCAGCTTACAACTTCGTCAAATGCTTTTCGATGGTATGGAAACCAAAAATGAAGTGTTGAGACAAGAGTACAGGACTAACTCACGCGCCTCAGCGGTGTACAGTGCTGCTGAGAATACTGGCTTGGAAGCCGTTGATGCCTATCTGAATGTATTGCGACAACAAAATATTGTCGAATTGGCTCAGACCAACCTTGAAGCTCACCAAAGAACACATGATCAAATCGTTTTACGAAGTGAACGCGGGGTTGGACGTGGTGCGGATATGGACCAGAGCCTGGGTCGTCTGGCATTGGCAGAAGCCAATCTAATGGAAGAAGAAAGTAAATTGAGGGATGCTGAAACCGCGTTTATCAGAGTCGTTGGTGAAACACCGGAGTCACTGGAGCTGCCTGAAGTACCAGGTGAGTTTATCCCTGATAATTTAGAAGAGGCTATCGCTAAAGCCGTTGATCATCACCCAACATTGAGACTAGCAAACTTTGACTTAGAATCAGCCAGAGCACAGCATGCCACAGCGAAAGCGCCTTTTTACCCAGATCTACATTTGGAAGTAGGCACTCGTGCTGATCATAATATCGATGGTCAAGTGGGCACAGATAAAGACGTTACAGCTATGCTCAGGTTGCGTTATAACTTACTCAATGGTGGCCGTGACTCTGCGAGACGTGAGGAAACCGCCTTTCTTATTAACCAGGCCGCTGAAATCCGTAATAACACTTATCGTGAAGTGGAAGAGAGCACCAG
>NZ_DIAC01000010.1:131843-135755 GCF_002414625.1 Methylophaga sp. UBA5088
GTGAAGTGGAAGAGAGCACCAGGCTCTCATGGAATGCCTGGGAGACGGTCAAGCGTCAGATGTCATATCGGCAGCAGCATGTTGACTCAAGTAGAAAGTCACGTGATGCCTACAGACAACAATTCAGCCTTGGACAGCGCACATTGCTGGATTTATTAGATTCTGAAAATGAAGTGTTTAGAGCTGAGACAGCACTGGTGAATACATCATATGATGAGTTGTATGCGCAGTATCGTATTTTGAACAGTATGGGCCTTCTGTTGGAAGGCTTGAATATTAAAGCCCCTGAAACTGCACAAACTATTGCTATACAACAGTAAATTAGAATTTATTGATTATTTTGGCCACGGTCGTAACCGTGGCTTTTTTATATATATGGGAATGACGTTTTTTTCTGGTTTAGAAACGATCGTGGTATTATACGGGGCCCAATTGGCGGGATAATTAAGAGAATTCATGAGTAAGCAATCATCATTTACATACGAAGAATTATTGCAATGTGGACACGGCGAAATGTTTGGTCCTGGCAATGCCCAACTCCCTATACCCAATATGCTGATGATGGATCGCATTACTCATATTGCAAATACGGGTGGCGCTTACGGTAAAGGCGAAATCATTGCCGAGTTGGATATTCATCCTGATCTTTGGTTTTTTGATTGCCATTTCCCCGGTGATCCGGTCATGCCAGGGTGTTTAGGCCTGGATGCAATGTGGCAATTAGTCGGATTCTTCTTAGCTTGGGATGGTAACCCAGGTCGAGGACGGGCTTTGGGCTCAGGTGAAGTGAAATTTACCGGACAAGTCTTACCTACAGCCAAAAAAGTGACTTACCGTATTGATTTAAAACGTGTTATTGCACGCAAGCTAGTTCTGGCTATTGCTGATGGCACGGTATCTGTGGATGGGCGCGATATCTATACTGCAAAAGATTTACGCGTTGGTCTGTTTACATCAACCGATGATTTTTAGGATGTCATAATGAAACGTGTTGTCGTTACAGGGTTAGGTATCACTTCTTGCTTAGGACTTGATGCCCAAACAGTGACAGAGTCTCTTCGCCATGGCCGCTCGGGCATTCGCTTCAAACAAGAATATGCGGATATGGGCTTTCGTAGCCATGTTGCGGGTACCATCGATATTGATTTTAAAGAATACATAGACCGTAAAACATTACGTTTCATGGGTGATGCTGCAGCTTATGCCTACATCGCCATGGAGCAAGCGATTGCCGATGCGGGGTTAAGCGAGGAGCAGGTGTCGAATATCCGCACTGGTCTTATTATGGGATCCGGTGGTGCTTCCTCTTCAAATCAAGTTGAAGCAGCCGACATCCTGCGTGAAAAAGGTTTAAAACGTATTGGGCCTTATCGCGTTACCCAAGTGATGGGTAGTACAACCTCAGCTTGTCTTGCCACGCCTTTCAAAATTAAAGGGGTCAATTACTCTATGTCATCCGCTTGTGCGACAAGTGCACACTGTATCGGTACGGCTATGGAGCAAATTCAACTAGGCAAACAAGATATTGTCTTTGCTGGTGGAGGGGAAGAAGAACATTGGTCAATGAGCTCTTTATTTGATGCAATGGGCGCTTTATCCACCAAATATAATGATACGCCAGAAAAAGCATCGCGTGCCTACGATGCTGACCGTGATGGTTTTGTTATCGCTGGTGGCGGTGGTGTACTCGTACTTGAAGAATACGAACATGCCAAAGCACGTGGTGCCAAAATCTATGCTGAATTGACCGGTTACGCTGCTACATCAGATGGTTACGATATGGTGGCCCCATCAGGTGAAGGCGCGATGCGTTGTATGCAGCTGGCGATGTCTACGAGTCGCGGCAAAGTGCAATACATCAATGCACATGGTACCAGTACGCCTGTAGGTGATTTGGCCGAGCTAGGCGCTATTAAAAAGACATTCGGCGCGGATATGCCTGCCGTTGGCTCAACAAAATCATTATCAGGTCATTCTTTAGGTGCTGCCGGTGTTCAGGAAGCCATCTATAGTCTGTTGATGCTAGAAAATGATTTTCTTGCTGCATCAGCCAATATTGAAACATTAGATCCCGAAGCGGAAGGCATGCCTATTCTTCGGGAACGCGTGGATAACGCTGGACTGACGACAGTAATGTCGAACAGTTTTGGCTTTGGTGGAACCAATGCCTGTCTGGTGTTCGAGAAACTGGATGATTAAAGAAAAAAGCCACCTTTCGGTGGCTTTTTTTATTGTAGATCGTCGTCAGTGACTGGACCGCGCTTACCCGCATTGGCTTCTTGTATCAGTGTGATCAGTAATTGTTTCTTATCAGGATCATCAAGATATTTTGAGCTGAAGGTAATGCCAAATTTATCGGCATATTGTTTCACTAGCATCACCAGAATTGTTTCGTCTTCCACATCGGGCTCCAGTTTATTTAAATTATTTAATTATAACGTTTCAACAAGCTATCAATGAAATTGCATTATCAAGAAAGTGGTGAAGGTACGCCTTTAATTATTATCCACGGCTTATTTGGCTCTGCGGATAACTGGCGCAGTATGGCAAAGTATTTTTCACGTTTTTATCGGGTTATTAGCGTTGATTTACGCAATCATGGTCGTTCCCCACACAGCGATGAGCAGAATTTCACTGTCATGGCTGAAGATATCAAAGAGTTGTGTGAGGCCATGGAGTTAGGGCAAGTATCTATTCTTGGTCACTCTCTTGGTGGCAAAGTAGCGATGATGTTTGCGGGCATGTATCCAGAGCAAGTATCTAAATTAATTGTGGTAGATATAGCGCCACGTCAATACTTCAGTGCGCATACACCACTGATGGATGCCATGATGGCGCTCGATTTGTCTCAGTTTACCCGCCGAGGTGAAATCGATGATGCATTGGCTCAATCTATTCCTGATAAGGCTGTTCGTCAGTTTCTACTGATGAATTTAAGTTCTGAAGACGAGACTTTTCAATGGCGGATTAATCTGTCTGCGTTAAAAGCGAATTATCCTGAGTTAATGGCTGCCGTGTGTGAGGACATAACATTCACCATGCCAAGCCTATTTGTTTATGGTGAATTATCAGACTATGTCACTGAGCAGGATCGGCAACAGATTTCTTCACAGTTTGTTCATGCAGAATTTAATGGCATAGAAAAGGCAGGTCATTGGGTTCAGGCTGAACGACCACAACAGTTTAAAAAGGTGGTAGAGGAGTTCTTGCAGAATGATTGAGCCGGAATTATTTAAGCAGCTTATTGAGTTTCGCCGTGAAAGAGATTGGGAGCAGTTTCATAATCCCAAAGATATCGCCATCTCATTATCTATTGAAGCCTCTGAGTTACTGGAATGGTTTCAATGGAAGAGTGCTGAAGAAGTTCAACAACGATTAGCCTCCGATAAACGTGAAGATTTAGAGGACGAAATAGCCGATGTTGCTGTTTATCTCGCTTATCTTTGTCATGACTTAGACATCGACTTGAATCAAGTCATTAAAAGCAAAATGCAAAAAAATGCAGCTAAATACCCACGAGATAAAGTCAAAGGTCGTAATGACAAATATGATGAATATTCATAAAGCCTTGTGACAGTGCTAGGATTTAGCTTTTTTTCCGTATTATTTTCTTAGGAAACCCTCATGAGCGCCATTGTTTTCCTTATTCAGTGTAAAGACCAAAAAGGTTTAGTCGCTGGTATCACCAGCTTTTTTGCCGAAAGACAATTTAATATTTTGCACTGCCAGCAATATACAGATACTGAAGTTGGCCAGTATTTCATGCGAATTAAGCTGGAAGATGATGGTCATTTTAATCATCAAAAACTGGAAGCCGAGTTCAGCCAGTTTGCAAGCACTATCGACTTAAACTGGTCCGTTCGCTACAGCGAAGAGCCTTATCGAGTCGCTTTACTGGTGACAAGAGCTTCT
>NZ_DIAC01000067.1:0-356 GCF_002414625.1 Methylophaga sp. UBA5088
AGTCTGACAGCTATTACTGGGCCTAATGGTGCTGGCAAATCCACGTTATTAAAAACGATTATGGGCGAACTTAGCCCTTCTCAAGGCTCACTTGAACGACACAATATCCCGGTTCGAAGCATCGGTTACTTAGCACAGGCGGCGGATATTGACCGTCAATTTCCAATCACGGTCTATGAAACCGTCTTGCTCGGCTTATGGAAACAAGTCGGTCCTTTTGGAGGTATATCGTCAGATTTAGCCCATAAAGCCAAGGAGGCTTTAGTCACTGTCGGCTTGAAAGACTTTGAACGACAACCAATCAGTATGCTGTCTGCCGGACAATTTCAACGCGTCCTTTTTGCCCGGCTGCTACT
>NZ_DIAC01000067.1:522-857 GCF_002414625.1 Methylophaga sp. UBA5088
CAAAATGCTGACGTGATTGTGTTAGATGAACCCTTTACTGCCATTGATGCGCAGACAACCAAAGATCTAATTGCCCTTGTTATGCGTTGGCATACAGAAGGTCGCACTGTCATTGCAGTATTGCACGACTTAAAACAAATCCGAGACTACTTTCCGAATGTCTTACTGCTGGCAAGAAAGCTTATTGGTTGGGGTACAACCAAAGAAGTGCTCACCACGGCCAATGTATTAAAGGCAGTGCAGCAGTCTGAATCCTGGTTTGGTCAGCTTGAGCCGACACTGTTTAATCAGGTTGAAACACCATGACCAGTTACCAATTACTGATTGAACCTTTT
>NZ_DIAC01000067.1:1043-7686 GCF_002414625.1 Methylophaga sp. UBA5088
TATTGCTACGTCGAATGAGCCTAATCGGGGATGCCATGAGTCATGCCGTATTACCTGGCGCAGCGATAGGCTTTTTGGTTGCTGGAGGCTTATCACTGATTGCCATGGGCATTGGCGGTTTGGTTGCCGGTATCAGCGTGGCATTACTATCAGGCTTTGTCAGTCGCACCACGATATTAAAAGAAGATGCCAGCTTTGCTACGTTTTATCTGACCTCACTGGCACTGGGTGTATTAATCGTCTCAATGCGTGGGTCAAATATTGATCTCTTACACGTACTCTTTGGCACCATACTGGCGATTGATGCCCAATCAGTGTATCTGGTGGGTGGCGTAACTAGCTTGAGTCTTATTGTGTTAGCCATTATCTATCGACCACTGGTGGTTGATTGCTTTGATCCCGGCTTCTTAAAAGCCGTAGGTGGTTATGGCCCTGTTTATCATTTCTTATTTTTATTTCTGGTTGTGTTGAACTTGGTCGCCGGCTTTCAGACATTAGGCACGCTTATGGCTGTAGGAATCATGATGTTACCCGCTGCTATCGCTCAACTGTGGACCAGAACACTGCCAATGATGCTGGTCATTGCTGCATCGAGTGGTGCCTTTTCTGGCTTTATCGGTCTGCTAATTTCTTACCACTTAGGTTCGGCGTCCGGACCAACTATTATTTTGACCAGCAGTTTTATCTATCTTGTCACTCTGTGCGTTGCCCCACAAGGGGTGTTAAAGCAGTGGTTCTATCGCTACAAACTCTAGTATCAAAACAAAAGGTTCACTATGTATAAACCGTTATTCACCTATCTGATTCTTATCGGCCTAACTTTTGTCATCAAATCCGCTTCCGCTAACACTATCAATGCTGTCACCAGCTTTGGCATTTTGGCTGATGTCGTCAAAAACGTAGGTGGCAAGCATGTAAAAGTGACCAGTATTGTGCCACCTAATGGTGACCCACACAGCTACGAGCCCTCCCCAGGTGATGTAAAGTTAATCAAATCCGCAGACGTCATCTTTTTAAGTGGCATGGGTTTAGAGAACTGGTTTCAACGTTTAGCGAAAGCCGCCGGCACCAGCACAGCTCCGATTGCTGTTTCAAAAGGTATTGAGACCTATTCTGTAACAGCCGGCTATGGCCAGTTCAGAACGGATCCACACGTATGGAATGATGTCGATAATGTTCAGGTTTGGGTTAATAATATTGAAGCGGCCTTGATTGAAGTCAGACCAGATCTGACAAATGAAATACAACAGGCTGCTCAAGCGTACAGGGAAAAACTGACGGCACTGGATGCCAATATCCACGCAAAGCTGACAAGCCTGCCCACTGACAAACGTGACATTTTAACCAGCCATGACGCATTTAGTTATTACACAAAAGCCTATGGCGTCAGGTTTTTGTCTCCCCAGGGCGTATCCACAGAAACCGAAGCCTCAGCTGCTACCATCGCTAAACTCATCGATCAGATTAAACAGCTTGGCGTAACACGTTATTTTCTTGAAAACTCTAATAACACCCGTTTGATCAAGCAGATTGCTAACGCCACCGGGGCAAAACCAGGCGGCAGACTCTATCCCGAGTCGTTATCTGAAGAAAATGGCCCGGCTGCAACCTATATAAAACTAATGCAATACAACACACAACAAATCGTCACGGCCCTTTCCGAATAACGCCGAGATACCCAGGCTATTTATCTTCAGATAGTCTGGGTAGTGGCTCCTTAAACCGTTACACATGGTTTATATGCATAACTATTCTCAGAGAAAATCAGTCGGGACAAGGGCAAAACTGGCTCCGCTTAGTTGAGTTTCGACATCAATTCACGAACCTCTTCAGCACGTAATGGCCGCACCAGACGATCCACTTCTTGACCATTGTCTAGCAGTATCAATGTCGGCCAGAGTTTGACCCTAAACCCACGGCCCAGTCGCTTGCCCTTGCCATCATAGATTTTGATATGACGCAGCTCCGTATGTTCATTGATCACTTCGTTGATCGCTGCACGTGCTGCCTGACAATGACCACACCAGGGCGCACCAAACTCAAGTAATACCTTACCCGGCAATTCGCTGGTTTGATCAAAGGTCAATGTTTCCTGTAGATATCCTGAGTCGGCATCAGCTTGATCGATGTTCATATAATTAACTCTATGGGTAAATGACAATCTCTTTACTCAAACGCCGAAAGACTCTTCTCTCAGCCACAAAAAAAAAGGTTCATTTGCCATATCATCTTGCCATAAGTTTCTTTCAGGCAATAAAAAAGCCGTAATGAACTTAATCATTACGGCTTTAATCGGTTTAACAGTCTGGGTATTAAGCGACTGTTTTTTGAGCTCTACGACGTAAGCCCATGAAACCTAATAATGCAGGCGCAAACAAGAATGCTGCAGCAGGAATAGGCACTGCAGATACATTTAATGACATACCACCGATGTTGTCACCGTAGTTACTATCATTGATGAAGAACTGAACTGTGGCATCAGATAACAGTGTAAATGTTGCACCAAGTGCGTTCAGCAGCGCTAAATCTGCTGTCTCATATCTACCAGTATCGCTAGTGATGATATGAGTAGTGCCAGACGGTGTAGTGAATGAGTAGTTGTTGACCCAGCCTTTTGAACAACCAGTGCCATCAGCACTACAACCTTGCACTTTACCCCAAGCATTCCACGCTGTGTATGTGTCATCTTTAAATGGGCTTATTGAATAAGTACCTGCTTTCAGGTTGAGTTCAACAGCATTCGAAGAAGTGTTTGTTTTTGCATCAAGATGGACAGTTGCTGCGTTAGCAGTCAACGGCGCCATAATTAACAACCCGAGTGCGATTAATAAGTTTTTGCTAAATAACTTCATTACATAAGCCTTTGTTATTCTGCAACCCAGCCATCTTTATTCACTACTTATAAAGACCTGAAGCTTTCCGTGCTTGGCTCACACCAAGGTTGGCTTTATTAAGAAATTAATTTACTACAGCTACAGGGTAAATCGCTTTTATAGCTCAATCAATTGTACATTGGTACTAGAAGGCCTATATAAAAGTGGGTTTTGGCGATTTCTAGCATTAAGACTTCCCCACTCACATCAATCTGAACAGGCAAAGCTGGTTAGGAATACAACTATGTATCAAGTAGATAAATCAAACTCAGCGCGAAAATAACGTAACAAGCTAAAGTGAAAAATGACCAAACCAGAGAGCGAGTAGCCCTGACTTTTCCCCACCATAAGCTAGGTTCTCAATAAAGATCGCTTCTTGCATGCACTTGGCAATAAAGTGCATCGCCACCACAGCAAACAGAAACTGAATCAACGCTGGCACCCAACTCAAAACAGTCGCGCTTATCACTATTACTATTCATTATTCTCACGTGGATGTAGCTCAGACTCTATCCACTGCGCGACTTCTTGTTTGTCTTTTCGTTTTACCATCTGCCTAGTATTGATGTCTTTTGGATAAACGCAAGTGCCTGTATTGTGCTTCAACACAAATGCGCGTTTCGCCCCAACAGGGTGTTTACTTGGCGCATGAATTACTGCGGATCTTAACTCGAGACATTCAACGTCTTCCAGTGAAGCGTTTAAACCTATTTCATTTTGAGTCTTTTCAATAATGTCTCGAAATGTTCCTAAAATCAGATAACTACCATTTAGCAACGGCCCTTGACGCAAGGTTTGCTGCACATTTTGCTCCGTAACATTAATGCGCTCAAACTCGGTCACAGCAAGCTTATGCTCCTCCCCGGACGTCATTTTTATCACGGCTTGTACACACACCACATGAACAGGCCGCTCCCCCATATTCACCAACATACACAGCGCATCGGGGTTCTCATTTTGAGCATGGTGAAAAAGAAGATAGGGCCGATTATTACGGCGATATTGACTAAGAATTAACTGTAAATAGACAAGCCAGATAATGGCCATAACAGCAGAGCTGACGGGGCCAACATACTCCATAGGTTCTCCTCCTCCGTGGGAAATTAATGTTTAGAGGGGTACTGACTAAGAACTCAGTGATGAGTTTCATTTAGTAAATTGATGAAGTGTGTGAGTGAGAAATCTATAGAAAGAAATCAAGTTTGCTGACACCTTGAACATGCATAGCCGTTGCCGTGAGCATGAACTCTCCGTCCAAAGCTCCCCATATCTTCTCCCCTTTCCAGCCTCGCCAGTTGTCTGCCATATCCCGAAACAGAAGACTTGGCGGGCCGACAAAATAGGTTGTTGTATTGACTTCACCTATAAATGGAGCGCCAGTAACAGAGGCAACAAAGTTTGAGCCCTCCTCGTTGCCACCAACGATCCTCAAGGAGAGGGTTGTGGCGTCATCACATGACTTGATTTCTATCGTTTCCATAGACCATTAACGCCAACAGCACGCGCGGCTGCGAAATGGAGGCGAAGCCGCAATGTAGTAGACGTCGCCGTGACTGTGATTGTTAGGCTCAATTACCGGTTTTGCGCCGATGATTAATCGACAAAACCGAAATAGTGGCCAACACCCAGAACGGTTTCCACAAATTTCTTGGCTGTAGCACGATCCATAATCACAGATTTGCCATCGACATTCAGATAAATACTATCCTCGTCATAGAATGAAGAGCGGCCAAACTCAATATCCATTTTTTCTTTCCCGCCCTGACATTTTACCGTTTCTTCAAAAACATGGTTGTCGCTATAACTCAAACCCTTCTTGTAAAGTGACGACTTTTGATCGTCAGATATGAACGTTGGGCTTCTGGCCTAACGCCAGCATCAGCCGGCGCGCTATTCGCGCGCGCGGCTGAATGCCATCGTTAGGCGATTGATCGTGTGTTGATTCTTTGCCTGGAAAAATAATTTCAACCAGACCCCTTTAATTCTTTAATTGCAGGGTGCGAAACGCCGCTTCGATGAATAACGCCTGGTTGAGAAACGGATTTTTACTGAATAGGTCGCCGGATGTCACTCGATCAATCAGTGACTGGCGCGGATTGCTAGTGTCTGTATTGGGTAAGTTAGCTGATGATTGGGGAATAAACTTGCCTGCATTCTCACTTGGCTCATGCACTAAATAGATTGTACCTGAAGCAATAGCGGCTTGGCGTCGTCGGTCACTGGCAAGTAACCCGGCTGCCAGTTCAACATCATCAGCATCGAGGTTGTTCTCTACAGCATAATCATACGCAGCTTCCAACGCTTCTCTGTCGCTTTCCGATAAAAAATCAAAGACATTTCCACTATCAGATGAAGGGTTAGGTCTTGGTATCGTTTCACGAATGTTGTGTTCTTGCTGCAAGGCATTTCTCAACGCTTGGCCATCTATATCAATTTCGGTATTGGCTGTTACCATGCTAACGGCTTGGTCAAGCAACGCTTGGCCTCTTGCTATGGGAAGGTAACTGGGCCCAAGTTCTTGGCGTAAAAACTCGTTCGCGCCTTGCACCAATAGGCTTATAGAATGACCTCGGGCGCTAATCTGCAGGGCTGGATTAGTAGTATTGCTGATCCGAGAGCCGGAGCTGCTTGTATTCTCTGAATTCGTTATATCCTTGGAATTAGCAACGGAGGTATCCGACTGCAATGCGCTTTGGGCTGAGCTGTTAATAAATCCAGTGATGATATTCATGCTGCATTTCCTCCTTATGACAAAGGGGGTAATCTGTCATATTGTATTACATCAGTAGCTGTAATCCACTCTTACTGTATCCGCTGTACGGATAGTTGAATACGCTCCTCCGACTAAAGTAAATCGTAAATGGAAAGTGCCACGGGCGTTAAACCCGTCAAATGCATCTGAATTGTCATTTTGCGCAGCTGATATATCGATACAAAGAAAATCAGAGGATGAGTATTGTTTTCGGTAACACAATTCGACTTCTTCAGACGTATGGCCGTTAGGAATGGTATTCCAATCCCAGGAAACGTCTGTAATTTCAGCGTCCCTTCTGGGGACAGAAGACGGCGGGTTAAATGGAGTGGTTGCATAACCTCCAGAAAAATAAATTGTGTAACCTAACCGCGTGTGCTCCCAGAAATCATCCGCCGCATGTGCTGCTGATGACAAAAAAGCGAATATGACGCCATTCCAGTAAGTATGCTCTTGATCTTCATAGCAGTTCTCCAATTGTATTGATCTATTCATTAGCTCCCCAATGCGCGGGGCGCAACCACATAAAAACAGTAACTTAAGTCAAGTTACTTGGAAGTCAACTACCGCTGTTCGTTGCGCATTAGGCCTCCAAGATATTGGATGCACAACGCCGAATAAGTGTCAAGCGAAATCAGAAACTGCCTCCTTGCGACATCCGGAATTGACCTCTCAGTTCACACGGGTTGTTTTTTTGATGTCCGCAGTGGCCACGGCCTTGATCAGCCCGGATCGCCGCTTCAAGAATAGGAAGTCCAACCGCCTATGCGAAAATATCCCCCTGATCTGGAGTGCCGTCAAGACTCGGTTTAAGCCCTTCTGACCACCGAAGAGCGATGATGGAGAAGAAATTGGCCGCTGGCAGCCGCATCTTCCCAAAGGCCGATCCCAGGCACTGATTGCCCCAACAACCCTGCTATCCTTGCGCGTTTTGAGTGATATTGGTGCCAGGCTCGATTTATTTTACGCCTAACAGTGTCTTTTATGAAGCCTGCGGCTTCATAATAAATATTAAAGA
>NZ_DIAC01000042.1:0-2640 GCF_002414625.1 Methylophaga sp. UBA5088
CAAGTTCACCTTATCTCCCGCATGAACTCGAAATGTGTCGCTCTCTATTTTCATTGTCGCTATCCCCCGATTAGAACCCTTGTTATTTGTTAGCCTCGGTATCGTAAAGCTTCCTGACTTTGAATGATATCAAACAACGCTGTATCAAAATTCTCTAATCTCGACTACTGATAACGTTTGTGTAAAACGTACCCCCTCTGATAATTAATGTGATCCAATAACATGACCATATCGTCCAGAACACCAACTTGTCTCATATCGCGATAGCGCTCTTCACCCTAACAATATATTCACCATCCAGGCTTAAGTTACCCGGCTTCTAATGGCAAAACATGCTCATGTGCCTCCACGGGTTCTGATTACTAAAAATGATGGCGTGATATAGGTACTTAACAAGACATAGATGGAACGTTCTGACTGAGGTTAAGTCACTATTGATATACGAGAAGAATCATCATAATCGTGTAGTAATACACATAAAGGCTGTAGAATCAGGCAAGTCTCATATTGTTTTTCCTCCTATAGTATTCTCACCTTTAAATCTTTTACTCACGGGAGTTTCATCTATGAAAACTGTTGGTTATGCCGCTCATTCTTCAGATACCCCTCTTGCTCCATTCCATTTTGAACGAAGAGAATTGCGTGATAATGATGTAGCAATGGAAATTCTTTATTGTGGCGTTTGTCACTCTGACTTGCACGTCGCCAGAAATGATTGGGGTGGCTCTTCTTATCCCGTTGTGCCCGGTCATGAAATAGTCGGTCGTGTTACTGCAATTGGTAAAAATGTCACTAAATATAATATCGGTGACAACGTGGCTGTCGGCTGTATGGTGGATAGTTGCCTGGAATGCGATGAATGTCATAATGATCATGAGCAGTATTGCCGTAATACGTTCACACTGACCTATGGCTCACCTGATCGCATTAGCAACGAAATGACGCAAGGTGGTTACGCCAAACACATCGTTGTACGAGAAGAGTTTGTATTACGACTGCCTGAAAATCTGGATTTGGCTAAAGCAGCGCCTCTATTATGTGCCGGAATTACCACCTATTCTCCTCTAAGAGAATGGAATGTCGGTCCAGGCAGTCGTGTTGGCGTAGTTGGCATGGGTGGACTGGGTCATATGGCCATTAAACTTGCCGTAGGTTTAGGGGCAGATGTGACGGTGATTAGTACGTCACCTAAAAAGGAAGTCGATGCCAGAGAACTAGGTGCGCATAACTTTCTGGTATCAAAAGATGAAGACGCCATGGCTGCCGCAGCTTCTGGTTTTGATGTCATTATTGATACTGTTCCCGTCAGCCATGATCTGAATCCATACATTCCTTTATTAGATAATGACGCGACACTGGTTATGGTCGGTCAGATTGGGCCAATTGAAGGACCCAATACAGCACCCATGGTTTTCGGCCGTCGTCGTATTGCCGGCTCATTAATTGGTGGTATAAAAGAAACACAGGAAATGCTGGATTTCTGTGGTCGAATGAATATTTTGCCAGAATGTGAAATGATCAAAATGGATGAAATTAATACAGCATTTGAACGTATGGAACGTTCTGATGTACGGTACCGTTTCGTCATCGATATGGCCTCATTAGAAGCGTAGCTAATCTGGGCAGCCAGTTTCTGGCTGCCCTTTCCATTTTCTGACAACTCATATGAATACAAAACCTTTGGCGCAGTTGCTTAGCCGCTATACCCCACACGATGGTCTGTTTGATTTGCCTATCCCAGGCGTTCGCATATTTCGGGTATCTGAAATTGACGAAGTCGCTGTCAGGGGTATTAGTCAGCCCGGTATCTGCATTATTGCCCAAGGCGCTAAACGCGCCATTATCGGGAGTGATGTATACGAGTACGATGATTCCAGTATGGCCGTTTATTCGACGGAGGTGCCGGTCTCAGCCAAGATTATTCAGGCCAGTGAAGAGGAACCCTACTTGTGTTTGATTATCGATATGGATCAGCAAAAGCTGGCCGAAACGGCACTAAAAGTGTTTCCCTACGGTTTACCTAAAACCGCACACACCAAACCGATTTTTATTGGTCAGGCTAATCCCCATATTATCGAAGCCGCTACACGTTTAATTGGTTTATCAGCACAAACGGAAGTATCCAGCTTGCTGGTACCGTTACTAATGGAAGAAATTTATATCCGTTTGTTACAAAGTCATATCGGCAAACTAGTTGTGCAGATTGCGACCACAGATTCTCATCTGCAAAAAGTCTCCGCTGCCATTTCCTGGTTGCAGGAAAACTTTACAGAACCGATGAAAGTGGACGAACTGGCTGAACGTGTCAATATGAGCATTTCATCGTTTCATCACCATTTTAAATCGATAACGTCAATGAGCCCGTTACAGTTTCAAAAAGAGTTACGTCTTTATGAAGCTAAACATCTGATGCTGTCGAAAATGATGGATGTGAGTACGGCGTGTATGCATGTAGGCTATTCCAGTGTGTCACAATTTAGCCGGGAATACAGTCGTTTTTTTGGCCAACCACCGAGTAAAGATATTCAGCTCCAATCAATGGTCGTCTAGAGCTTAAAGTGTTGTTAGCTTAGTTTCTGAATGAGTTTGTGGGTAAGCATAAAGGGTGGAAAGCACTCACAAGTGGACGACATAAATTTA
>NZ_DIAC01000042.1:2803-3033 GCF_002414625.1 Methylophaga sp. UBA5088
TTGAATGTACTTTTGTGAGTGCTTTCCATCGCGAATGCCTGAGTGTAGTTAAAGTTTGCCAAAGTCACAATATGTGTTTGTTATTAATATGAATTAACACAGATAATCAGAGCCGGAAAATCAGGCTTGCTTTGATACTTCTGACGGACTAAATACGAGTAAACTTGTCTTGTTTTACCGCTATCAGGAATCCCATACCAACCAGCATGACTAACCCCGTTGCCCACAAT
>NZ_DIAC01000102.1:0-6144 GCF_002414625.1 Methylophaga sp. UBA5088
AGGCAAAATCCCTAGGACCCCATGGACGCATACATCGCTGACATCGCCCCCGCCTATCCCGCTGGTTAAACCAGCAATACAAACCGATGCTGTACCAAGCTTAGGCGATGCGGCTGATGATCCAGCTATCTGGGTCAACAAAGCCAACCCGGAACAAAGTCTGGTATTAGGTACGGATAAACAAGGCGGTTTAGTTGTTTATGATTTAAAAGGCAAAACCCAGCAATTTTTGCCTGTTGGACGACTGAATAATGTCGATGTCCGTCATGGTTTTCATTTCAATGGTAAACAGATTGATTTAGCGGTTGCCAGCAATCGTGATCATAACTCACTGCATGTGTTTGCCATCGATCCAGCAAGTCGTCTTGTCACTGAAATGGGTGAAGTTAGCACCACGGCACAGGATATTTATGGCCTGTGTATGTATAAAAATAAACAAGGTGATATCTACACCATTGTGAATGATAAAGACGGCCGCTTTTTCCAATATCAGATGCAGGACAAACAAGGCAAGATTGCCGGTGAACTGGTCCGTGAATTTAAAGTTGCCACGCAACCTGAAGGCTGTGTGGCCGATGATAAACATGATCGTTTATTTATTGGTGAAGAAAACAGAGCAGTCTGGACACTTGATGCCCGTGCCGATCAATCTACGGTGATGACTCAGGTCATGCCTGTCGGTGAACATCTGAAAGACGATATCGAAGGGATCAGTTTGTATCAGAACGACAAACAGGATTATCTAGTGATATCCAGTCAGGGCAATGATAGCTATGTTGTGCTTGATGCTCTGCCACCCTTCACTTATCGCGGTGTATTTCGTATTGGCTTTAATACAGCATCCGGCATTGATGGTGTTTCAGAAACAGATGGTCTGGATGTCAGTAGCGTCAATTTTGGCCAACCATGGCAGCAAGGCATGTTAGTTGTTCAGGATGGACGCAATCGCATGCCATTGGAAAATCAAAACTTCAAATATGTGCCCTGGTCAGAGATTGCTGATCAACTCGGCCTGTCTAAACTGAGCAAATAAGGAGTCAATCATGGAAACTGCAATGCATGAAATGACTATTTGGGGTCTGGTCAGTGATGCCAGCGTTTTAGTGAAAATTGTGATGCTGATTTTAGTACTGGCATCGATGGTAAGCTGGTATCTGATCCTGTGGCGTTCAAATGTATTAAGTCGTCTGGAGAAACAAAATAAGCTGTTTCAGCAGCAATTCAGACAAACGGCGGATATGACGTCATTACCTGAAGCAACAACAAAAGCGACTTTACACAAAGCGATTCCAGCCATATTTCAGGCTGGCTGGCAGGAGTATGAGAAATATCAGCATATCGCCACTATGCCGCAGGATGAAAAGGTAGAAAATGTAGAACGTGCCATGCTGGTGAATATTGGCGAGCAGGAAGCCGAACTTGAAAAAGGTCTTTCTTACCTGGCTACCATTGGTTCAGTCAGCCCCTACATCGGCTTGTTCGGTACGGTCTGGGGCATTATGAACTCGTTTATTGGCCTGTCCCAGGTTGAACAAGCGACATTAAACACCGTGGCCCCGGGTATTGCTGAAGCCCTGATTGCCACCGCTATCGGCTTATTTGCAGCGATCCCGGCAGTGGTTGCTTATAACCAGCTGAGTAAACGCGCCGGGGCTATCAGTACGCTTTATTATCATTTTGGTAATGAGTTCATCACCCGATTACAGCGAGTGATGCACAGAGCACCATTGGCAAAGGCTGCGTGAGGTCGTCATGCTAAGAAAACCGGTTGCTAAACATGCCTTGAAGGCAGAAATGAATGTGGTGCCTTATATCGATGTGATGCTGGTGTTGTTAGTGATTTTTATGGTCACAGCTCCGCTACTGGTACAAGGCGTTAAACTTGAATTACCTAAGGTTGCAGCGGAAGCGTTACCCACTGATAGTCAGAAAACGATTCTGACTTTATCGGTGGTTGCTGATGGCAGTTATTACTGGAATGTGGGTTCAGAAGTCGATATTCAATCCCGCTCAGATCAAGCAGTCAGCTTGGATGACATGGTCGAAAAAATAGAGCAGATTAAACAGCAGAATGACAAGCTGCTATTTTTTATCCGTGGTGATAAAGCCACGGATTACGCTTCAGTTGTAAAAGCGATTGCCGCATTACAGCAAGTGGGTATCGATGATGTGGGCCTGATTACGGAGTCGCCCGATGCCTGAGTTAGCTATGCGTGATCCACTTTATCTAAGTAAACCGTTTACTGCCTCTGAGATAAACAAATCTGCATTAATTGAAGTAGGTTTGTTTCATATTGCCATTGCCGCATTATTATTTCACTCATGGACACCGGTGACTCAGCATGAACCGGTCGTTAAAACAGTGAATATCCGCATGGTCGAACTTCCTCAGCCGGTAAAAAAAGCCGTGTTCGAAGAGGTAAAGCCGGTGGTTATACCTGAACCTGTTATCGAGCCAAAAGTTAAACCTAAACAAAGTATTGTTGAAAATGAACTGGCCTTTAAACGCGTTGAAAACCCCATAGCCAAACCGATAGAAAAACCCGCACCAAAAACACCTGTAAAAAAGAAAATAGAAAAGCAAATAAAACCACTTAAAGACAAGCCGGTTCCGCCTGTCAGCCAACCGACAAAGCAAGAAAAACCTGCAGAAAAGTTGCCTGACAGCCCAGTACTGACAAGTAGTAATAAGCAAAATGTGCCACAAAAAACACAAAGTAATCCATCCGAGCTAGCAACTGAAACATTTTCTGTGGAACACTATAAACCGATTGAAAAACAGGTACCGGACTATCCCAGAACTGCTTTGCGTAAAGGTCTGGAAGGTGATTGCACTGTTCGATATACCGTAAACAAACAAGGCCGTGTAGAGTCTCCCGAGGTATTGGCTGACTGTCATCCGATGTTTGAACGGCCATCATTAGCTGCTGCCAAAACCTTTCGTTACGCGCCTCGTATGGTTAACGGAAAAGCGGTACCTGTACCGAATGTTCGTAACACCTTTGAATACCGTATTCATTAAAAGAAGATAACTCGCCATGACACAGCCGACACACTCAGATTTTCATCAACGCCTGGCATCTTATGATGATGAGATTATTAACAGCACCGAGCAAAAAAGCCTGGATAAAATGGCGTTATCACGCCGTGATGTTTTAAAAGGCAGTTTAAATGCCGCCGTTATAGGCTTTCTAGGACTGAGCATGGGTAGTCGTTTTGCCTTTGCCGGTGAAAATGCCATCCCCCCAGCCCCATATATTGGTTTTCAGCCTATTCAGCCACGTACCGATCCCTTATTTGATGAAGTCGTGGTCGCGGATGGCTATCAGGCAAAAGCCTTCTTCTCCTGGGGTGATCCGGTGGAAACAGGAGCAACAAAATGGAAAGCCGATGCCAGTAATACCTGGCAGGAACAGCTGAAACAGGCTGGTGATAACCATGATGGCATGCACTTTTTTGCCTTTCCCGACAACAATAATCGTGGCTTGATGGTGATCAATCATGAATACATTAATCCCACCATCCATACCGATGGATTGATTTATGATGGCAATGGCAAACGTTTGCCCGACGATGTCAAAAAAGAACAAGCGGCTCACGGTGTCAGTGTCATTGAAGTGAAAAAAGACAGTCACGGTGAATGGCAACGCGTTTACCCCTCACTCTATAACCGCCGTATCTCAACATTAACACCGATGCAGGCCAGCGGTCCCTTAGCCGGTCATGACCTATTCAAAACAGTCGCTGATCCTGATGGCAATGAAATTATCGGCACCTTGAATAATTGCTCGAATGGTTTCACTCCGTGGGGTACCTATCTGGCCTGTGAAGAAAATTGGCATAACTATTTCTTCAATCACGACAAAACAGATTACCAGTCTCGTGTCTCTCATCACCGTTATGGCATTTCTAATGACAAAAACGACAATTATTATGGCTGGAGCACGATTGATGCGCGTTTTGATGCAACACCGGATGCTTCACTGCCCCATCAGGGTTACGTCAACGAGCCTAATCGTTTTGGTTGGGTCGTCGAAATTGATCCTTTTGATCCGCAAAGCAAACCCATTAAACGCACAGCCTTTGGTCGTTTCTGCCGCGAGTGTGTAGCACCTTCACTGGCAGATAATGGTCAGTTGGCGTTTTACTCTGGTGACGATACTCGTGGTGAATATGTCTATAAATTCGTACCGTCTCAACGCTTTGATAAAACCCAGATGCACAATAATAAAGACATATTGGATGAAGGCACATTGTATGTGGGGCGTTTTAACGATGATGGCACGGGTCGTTGGTTACCATTGGTACATGGTAATGAAGGGCTAACAGCAGAAAATGGTTTCCCCAGCCAGGCTGAAGTTTTAGTTAATGCTCGGGCTGCGGCTGATCTATTAGGTGCAACACCCATGGACCGTCCGGAATGGGCCACAGTGAATCCGCACAATTTGGATGTTTATGTGTCACTGACCAACAACAATAAACGCGGCAAAGAATTTGCTGTTAATGCCGCCAACCCACGTCCTGATAATCGTCATGGTCAGATAATCAAAATCATGGAGGAGCAAGCCAATCCGGCAGCTACCTCATTCAACTGGTCATTATTCGTTATTGCAGGTGAGAAGCCAGACGCCACTGATGCTGAAGGTCACAAAGTAGCCGATCATTTAGTCGGTAATATTCAAGGAGATATTTTCTCCTCACCTGATGGTTTAGGCTTTGATCAGGATGGCCGTTTGTGGATTATGACTGACTATGATGACGACGATCCGTTCATGGCAAACATGGGCTGTAATCAGGTGTTATGTGCCAACCCGCAAACGCAGGAAATCAAACGCTTTTTAGTTGGACCGAGAGGCTGTGAACTGACCGGGATTACCTGGAGTCCTGATTACAAAGCGATGTGGGTTAATATCCAGCATCCAGGATTAAGCTACCCGGCTTCTGATGGTAAAACACGCCCACGCTCAACAACGGTGCTGATTACTAAAAATGATGGTGGTGTTATCGGCAGCTAAACGTCCATTTCTGGAACGTTGTGGATGTGACTGAGTCACTATAGATACACAGGTAAGTTACCCCGTGTTTATTACTGGGATGACTAAAACGATAGCATTTAATTTACGTAGAAACACACATAAAGGCTGTAGTATTAGGCAAGTGGTTTCTCATCGTTCCGTCTATAGTATTTTCACCTCTAATTCTTTTATCTAAGGGAGTTACATCTATGAAAACTGTTGGTTACGCAGCTCATTCCTCCGATACCCCGCTCGCCCCATATCACTTTGAACGTAGAGAATTACGCGATAATGATGTAGCAATGGAAATCCTCTATTGCGGTGTGTGTCACTCCGATTTACACGTTGCCAGAAATGATTGGGGTGGGTCTTCATACCCTGTTGTGCCAGGTCATGAAATAGTCGGCCGTGTGTGTGCCGTTGGCAGCAATGTCAGCAAATATAACGTCGGTGATCATGTCGCTGTTGGCTGTATGGTCGATAGCTGTCAGGAATGTGATGAATGCCATAACGACCATGAACAATACTGTCGTAATACTTTTACACTGACATATGGTTCACCAGACCGTATTACTAATGATATGACACAAGGTGGTTACTCCAAACACATCGTTGTTCGTGAAGAATTTGTATTACGCCTGCCAGAAAATCTGGATCTGGCTAAAGCCGCGCCATTATTATGTGCAGGTATCACTACTTATTCACCTTTGAGAGAATGGAATGTCGGACCTGGTAGCCGTGTAGGTGTCGTTGGCATGGGCGGTTTAGGTCATATGGCCATTAAACTCGCTGTTGGTTTAGGTGCTGATGTGACAGTCATCAGTACATCACCGAAAAAAGAAGCCGATGCGCAAGAACTGGGCGCTCATAACTTCTTGGTATCTAAAGATGAAGACGCAATGGCGGCTGCCGCTTCCAGTTTTGATCTGATTATCGATACCGTGCCAGTAAATCATGATCTTAATCCTTACATCCCACTATTAGATAATGATGCCACTCTGGTTATGGTCGGTCAGATTGGTCCTATTGAAGGGCCAAACACAGCGCCGATGGTTTTCGGTCGCCGCCGCATTGCGGGCTCATTAATTGGTGGTATCAAAGAAACTCAGGAAATGCTGGATTTCTGTGG
>NZ_DIAC01000102.1:6323-6582 GCF_002414625.1 Methylophaga sp. UBA5088
ATCAAAATGGATGAAATTAATACCGCCTTTGAGCGAATGGAACGTTCTGATGTGCGTTACCGTTTTGTCATCGATATGGCATCATTAACGGCCTAATCCTATACGGGCAGTCAGTTTCTGGCTGCCCTTTTCCTTGTTTAGATAGACCTGATGAATACAAAACCTTTGGCTGAATTACTTAGCCGTTATGCTCCACACGATGGCTTGTTTGATTTACCTATCGCAGGTGTCCGCGTTTTTCGTGTATCTAAAATTGACG
>NZ_DIAC01000062.1:0-259 GCF_002414625.1 Methylophaga sp. UBA5088
CGAATTAGGACAGAGAAATGCCGTTAAGGTATCTCAAATGGGTAAGTGGAAAACCACCTTCCAGATGCTGGCCATTGCCTGCCTGATTTACTATAAGCCCTTATTTGGATTACCAGTTTTTGAAATTGGTGTAGCACTCCTGTATGCGGCAGCGTGGTTAACGATTCAGTCAATGTACTACTATCTTTTAGCGGCTTGGCCAATGATGCGAAATAAGGGTTGACATAAAAATTTAAGTGCCTATAATGCACGTCTTCCT
>NZ_DIAC01000062.1:393-2390 GCF_002414625.1 Methylophaga sp. UBA5088
GCGGGAATAGCTCAGTGGTAGAGCACAACCTTGCCAAGGTTGGGGTCGCGAGTTCGAATCTCGTTTCCCGCTCCAAGAATATAAAAAGCCGCGGTCAGTCAAGTCACTATCGCGGCTTTTTAGTCTTAGACTCAATGAAAAATGGCTGGGTGGCAGAGTGGTCATGCAGCGGACTGCAACTCCGTTAACGCCGGTTCGATTCCGACCCCAGCCTCCATTTTTCAATTTCACACCATCCCATAACAACCCTAAAAGCCAATAAAAACGCGATATTTCGCTTTTGCGTTGCTTCATTACATCCCAAAAAGAATCTTGACATGTACCACTTACTGGTGCCAACAATAGTGCCAACTGAACTTTCAGAAATGGAGTTGGCACCATGTTGACCGATGTGAAGATAAAATCACTTAAGCCAAAAGATAAACTCTATGCCGTAGCTGATGAAAAAGGCTTGTCATTGGAGGTGTCACCTAAAGGTGGTAAGTGGTGGCGATTTAAGTACCGTTTCGATAACAAGCAAAAAAGACTCTCTCTTGGTGTCTATCCTGATATTGGTCTCAAAGAGGCCAGAAACAGCCGTGACGATCTCCGAAAGCTCATAGCCGAGGGTATTGACCCTGCCACAGTAAGAAAGGCTGAAAAACAGTCTAAAGGCGATCAGAACAGCTTTGAAGCAATAGCCAGAGAATGGCATAGCAAATTCAAGCCTAATTGGTCTGAAGACCATGCCGAACGAACCATTACCCGATTCGAGAAAAATGTTTTTCCCTGGCTTGGTGCCAACAACATAAATGACATTAAAGCCTCAGAACTGCTGGCGGTTGTTAGACGTGTAGAAAGTCGAGGCGCACTTGATACTGCTCACAGAACAATGCAGCAGTGCGGGCAGGTTTTCCGATATGCCATTGCTACAGGTCGAGCAGAGCGTGACCCTTCACTTGATTTGAAAGGATCGCTCCCACCTGTAAGAACCAAACATCATGCCTCATTAACTGAGCCTAAGCAGATAGGCGAACTATTAAGAGCCATCAACGGCTACTCAGGCTATTTTATTACTGCATGTGCCTTGCGCTTTGCCCCTTTGGTTTTTGTACGCCCAAAAGAGCTACGAAGTGCTGAATGGTCAGAGTTTGATTTAGACAATGCTGAATGGCGTATACCTGCACACAAAATGAAAATGCGTGTACTGCACATTGTGCCGTTATCCAAGCAAGCAATCGCTATCTTAAACGAGCTAAAGCCCCTCACAGGCTCAGGACAGTATCTTTTCCCATCTAATCGAACCAAAACAAGACCGATGAGCGATAACACCATTAACGGTGCTTTGCGTCGCTTAGGCTATACCAAAGAAGAAATGACAGGTCACGGCTTTAGAAGCATGGCCTCAACAATTCTTAACGAGCAGGGCTGGAATAGAGACGCGATTGAGAGGCAGCTTGCCCATAGTGAGCGTGATGGCGTGAGAGCGGCTTACAACTACGCTGAGTATCTGCCAGAGCGTAAAAAGATGATGCAATCATGGGCTGATTATCTTGACGGGCTGGTGGCTGGTGCAGATGTTATCCCGATCAGAAAAGCGTAATTATCCCCCTATCGGGTGATTTATTTTAGAAATAGAAGTGTAAGTTTCTAAATATGGAGAAATAGAGCAATGGATTGCAAAAGCGTCGGGAAAGGTGTCCTACCACCAGCCCCGACTAATCAAAAACAAAGCTAGTAAGGAGCTTTAATTCATGACTGATCTTATTTTAACTCAAACAGCAGATGATAATGCTGAAGGTATGGCATGGCTAAGCGGTGAAGGTGATTCAATGAGTGCCGATTTTAATCATGGTGATCCTTTGTTGGTGGACATGAATGTTAATAATTATGTTGGTGATGGTATATATGTGTTTCAAGTTGGGAGTGATCGTTTTGTAAAGCGACTACAGCGTGTTCCAGAAGGCTTCGCGGTACTCTCATCTAACCCAGACTATTACACTTGGTATATCACTCCT
>NZ_DIAC01000062.1:2462-5891 GCF_002414625.1 Methylophaga sp. UBA5088
GTTTGAGAGTTTTCGGGCGTGTAATTAAGGCTTGGAAGTCGAGCGAGATTTAAATAGAAAATCATCACAATCAATTACCTAAGGAGGCAACAATGACTTACACAGCCACAAATTCTGCAAGCTTTTGCAAACCAATATTTGAAGTTGGGACATATGAAGACAATGGTTCTGGCTATTACGTCATCACAACTGATGTAATTGACGGTGTCAGATACAGAAGGCTGGCGAGTACTCGTTTCTATAACAAGCTAGATGCCAGATTAAGATTGAGGGAAGTACTACGCTATAAACCTTCAGCCAGCCTTATTCTGTATCTGGCCGAGCCATAAACAGACTAAAGTTTTAATTTACCAAGCCTAGCCCGACGGGGTGAAAAGCTGGCCTCATTCACTAGCCTGGCTTGGTTTTTTTTGAACGAAACAGTAATCAAAGCGACTAGGCGATAGGCTTTTATGTCAAAGATAAAGGTGGGGGTTGTAAGACTACGAGAATGTTGCGGAAGTATTGATATACCTAGCTTTTGAAGCGACAAATATTTATTTTTCATACCCACAAATCATCACAAATCATCACAAATTGTCACAATCAAACACAACTGTCAGCATTTTTTATAACTTGTTGCGATAAATAATGATGTGTGAATAATGAATTGTCATGTTTAACAACGTCCCTTAGGAGGGCAAAACATGACACAGCAAATCATAAAACTATCTGAAGTAAAACTAATCTCTGGTCTTAGTGGTTCATCAATCTATCGTGGTGCTGCAAGTGGCACCTTTCCAAAACCGATTAAATTAGGCGAACGTTCAAGTGGCTGGATCAAGTCAGAGGTTGATCAATGGCTAAATGAACGTATCGAGCTTTCTCGCAATGGGGAGGTGGCCTAATGAAAAGACCAGATATATCCAGAGCAAGCCAAAGAGCTGCTATTCTCAATTACCTACAAAGCAATGGCTCAATCACAACTATCTATGCTCGTGAAGTGTTGGGGATTATGTCCCCAGCAGCGCGCGTGCTTGAACTTCGAGAGCAAGGTCACAGGATAGTAACTCATTGGACTAAAACCACCGATAACGCGGGTACAAAGCATCGAGAAGCAAAATATGTACTATTCGGTAATGTCATAAAAAAAGCCCCAACCACCAGCGACCAAACTAACGGAAAGGGCATTGCTATATGAGCCAGATCGATAATACATATCAATTTGTAGTGTGGCAAAGATTAGTCATTCAGGCTCAAGAGTTAGCTTTAAAAATGCCAGGTATAGGTTTAAACCCAGACATTTTACCAACGCTACCCATTGAGCAATTAACGGGCGTTCTTGCTTTCCTGAAACGTTCCTATGCTGAAAAACAGGCTAGTTAATGGCGGGGCGAAATCGCTTTAAACAGCCTTTTGATAAGCGAGGCGGTGCATTGGTGATGAGTACGTATCTTCTAAAGTCTGATACGTACTTATCACTATCACCACAAGCTAAAGTATTAATGATGCTGTTACAAATACACTGGAAGTCTGACAGGTTAGTTGACTACGGTGTAAGAGAAGCAGCAGAGAAAATACCTTGCTCAAAGAAAACAGCTATCAGGTCATTTAAAGAGCTTGAGGATAAAGGCTTTATATCTTGTCAGAATGAGTTTTGGTTTAGCAGTAGAACAGGAAGCAGGACAAGAGGCTGGCGGCTCGAATGGTTACCGTTTAATGATCGACCACCAGCTAATACATGGGAAAAAAAGAACCATGATTAACAGATTAACCGGTGCAAAAACGACACCGTCGAGGCGTTTGACGGTGCAAAAACGATACCGTCGATTTTAAAAATGAATTTGACGGTGTCGAATATGCACCATTGGCACAATAAAATCAGTCACTTACAAAAAGGGTGGCGGTGTCGATTTTGCACCACACCTACATATACCACTACCTATGCATTTTTATTGTTTGTTTAAGCATGTTTTATGGTCAGGAAATGCGAGTGGCCTCAAATGCTTTTAAACCCAGTAAAAGGTCAAGATTAGGGCAAGGGGTAATTAGAAAGCATAGTAGTTTCTTTACCAACGACAGGCCAAGATCAAAATACTCTGAATTGATACTTAGTTTTTTTGACAAGGTTTTTCTGACATCATCACGCGAGCAAGGTTTTATGGTAGTCACTACGCGAGGAAAATTCCCTGTCAATTAGCCTGTAAAAAACGCTAACTCAATATAACCTTGACGGTAAAAAAGTAATTATCCGTCTAAACATAGATAGAGAGCCCACGCGCGCGTATTTGTCGGCTAAATCTGTCTAGTGCAGGTCAAGGTAATTGAGGCTAAATCCGTCTCAACAGGTCAAAATTAATCCGAGCATGAGACATGCACAAAAGC
This sequence comes from Methylophaga sp. UBA5088, assembly GCF_002414625.1. Classification (NCBI taxonomy): domain Bacteria; kingdom Pseudomonadati; phylum Pseudomonadota; class Gammaproteobacteria; order Thiotrichales; family Piscirickettsiaceae; genus Methylophaga; species Methylophaga sp. UBA5088. The sequence goes on from NZ_DIAC01000062.1 coordinate 4,827, forward strand.
TCAATATTGATCCAATGGCTTATCGGAAAATAAAACTGGCTGGTGGCTAGAAAGCACGCAAGCTAAGCTTTGATTTAGTCGATGTTTACCGAGTGTTTTTTATTGCCAAAATTGAGCGCAAAAGTGAACAGGAAAGCTTATGGCAATCAATATGATAGATGTTTTTCTGAACGCAATATGAGCATGTTTAGAAATAATGAAACCTGAGTAAACCTGATTCGCTAAGCAGTTATTATTTGGTGCCAACTATAGTGCCAACTCAAAAAAATGAATTATTCAATGCCTTTATTTTTGCGCATTTCAAGTAATAATTGGATTGAGACCCCACCTCCATTTTCAAGCTCACACAAACAAATCAGTATCAGGCGCTTTTAAGCGCTTTTTTTATGCCTGTTATTCTAAATAGGCACGGCTAGAGTGAGTTTGTCTCTGCCATTGGCTTTCGATTCGTACAATGCTTTATCGATAACACAAAATAAATCTCTTGTGTTGGCAATGGGGAACAGATCCGTGTGGTATAGACCTGCGCTGATTGTGGCGTTGATATGTTGACCTTCGAAGTTAAAGTGATGTGACCGGGTTTGGTTGATTAACTCTTGTATGATTTCTTGTGCTCTTTCAGATGGTAGCCGGTTTAATATAACGACAAACTCCTCACCACCTACTCGATAAGCTTTGTCGCTATCACGCCCTTGGGATTGTAAAATCTCTGCAAACTCTTTTAAGACATGATCCCCTGCTAAATGCCCATAGGCATCATTAATCTTTTTGAAAAAGTCGATATCAATAAGCGCGATACCAAAAGGACACTGGTGTGCATGAAAGCCTTTTATTAAGGCTTCTATTTCGAACTCTAATGTGAGTCGATTATTTAGATTAGTCAGTGGATCTTTACTGGCGAGATCTTTGAGTTTTTTATTAGCTGCTTCCAGTTTGTACGTGCGTAATTCGACCTGTTCTTCAAGACTGTTCAGCAGGCGCTGTTCAGCTTCACGTGATTTGATGACTTCTTTTGCCATCGGTCTAAAGATAAAAATCACTTCAAGGACAAGGGTGAGTAGGGTA
>NZ_DIAC01000062.1:6004-7066 GCF_002414625.1 Methylophaga sp. UBA5088
GATACGGAGCCTTTCATCACCTTCGAACTGATATTGATTGACAGCCTTATCTAAATCAATGAGTAAATTTTCGGAGACATTGTCGATTTGATTCATCAATGTCTGAAAGGTTTGTTCGTCATAAGTATCGATAAGCTGTGTGGCTGTATTCAGGTATTGCTTGACTCTGTCATACAGGTTGATATCGCCAAAATAGAGGTGTCGGATAGCTGCTGACTGTTCGAGTGTTTTATTATTTTTCAGTTGGCCTGAGGCAAGTTGCTGATTAGCCTCACCCATCTTGTTTATATGCTGAGTTAAGGCATCCTCGGTGGTGTCTTGCTCTGAGTTTGTTATGAAGCGTTGTTGATATAAACGATGGATGTCGAGTGCAATATGTTGACTCAACATGCGTTGACTGCCTGAGATATTGACGACATAGGCCGTATTATCGACATCGGATATGGCAGATTTTAATGTGTAGGCAGCGAAACTGGACAGTATGGCAATAAGCACAACAGCCAGCATGTAGCGCTTGGTGATGAGTCTGTGCAATGCGGGCTGTGTATTATCTGCCATAATATCTATTCATTTATATTATCGCTCATGAGATATCTTTCACTCATATATACCTTGCCTGTGAGCACATGGCTAGTCTAATTCACATATTAAACTATAACCATAAGTTTTCTAAGGATTTGAAATTCCAATCAGCAGGTTCTTCTGGTCCTTCGATGCTCTCTTTACAACTTTTTGCTGCCAAATCGATCACTTGTATAGGAATGGGGGCGTTTGAACGCGTTGAGAAGAACACTTTCACTTTGGGTTTGAGTAAAGACTCTGTTCCTGGTTCAACCACCACAGCTAGGCGCTGTGAGGTGAGACGAACCAGTGAACCAATGGGATAAATCCCAACAGATTTAACAAAACTATTAAAAATTTGTTTATCAAAATGACCTTCCCATTTTGCCATTTCCCGAATGGTTCCAGCAGGATCCCAGGCTTGTTTATAAGCGCGTTCAGACGTAACCGCATCATAGACATCACAAATGGCTGCCATTCGGGAAAACAATGAAATTTCCT
>NZ_DIAC01000084.1:0-223 GCF_002414625.1 Methylophaga sp. UBA5088
GCACGAGGAATTCATCCCCTCTATTAGACAATAGAGGCCCAGCAGCCAATTTCTTTTTTTATGTTGCTAGAGTCAAGCAAGAAACTCAGAAAGTGAAGAGCTGAAAGCAAGTGCTAGAAAACAAAACTTTAGACGAAAAAAAACCGGAGTAGAACTCCGGCTTTTTTGAATCTTTGGTGGCTATACCTAGATTCGAACTAGGGACCCCATCATTATGAGTGAT
>NZ_DIAC01000084.1:370-12649 GCF_002414625.1 Methylophaga sp. UBA5088
ATGTGCTCTAACCAGCTGAGCTATATAGCCATATGAAGCGCGAAATAATACGATATAAATGCTTAAGTTTCAAGTGAAAAGATCATATTTATAACCAGTCACTCAGCTGGATACCAAAACCAATGCTATTGGAGTGTGCGTCATAGTCAATCAGGCTTTCACCATAGCCATTAAACCATTGCACATACCCCTTTACGCGGTCGGTAAGCGGGAAACTCCAGCCCAATTGAACGGCACCATAGTTATCATCAAAATTGAGGTTATTCCGCAGCAAAATATCAAAGCTGTGGTTATCCATTTTATATACAGCGCCAAATTCAAAGTTACCCATATATTCTTCGATATCAGGATTGTCATCATCACTACTGCTATCCGGAATACGCCACCATGGTTTGAATGAGTAATACCAGTCATTGTGCTCAAACACAAAGTCGGTATAGACCCGATTCCAGCTACGTGACAGCGTACCTGCCTGACCGTTTGACTGGTGCACAACACCCGTCCGAATAAGCGAGTTTTTTATACCGAATAATTCATAATTTGTTTTAAACGATAGCCAAGCTTCTGGTTCATGATCTGATTCACGGAAAGGCGATGAGCTGTTTTTATTAAACTGTTGCCAGAATGAGCGATTGGTATAGGCCACATAGGCATCTGCCCGACCATTGAATAGGTCATAGGCAACAGGTAGTTTCAAACTGATTTGAAACTTGGTTTCCCAGGGTTGTAAGTGAATATTGTCACCCGGATAAGCGGTTTCAAAAGGCGCTTCATTCGGCGACGCCATATTATTACTTAAAATAATGTAATTTGGCTTGTGGGGTAATAATACAAACGGATTTTTGGCTTCTTTCTTTTCCAAAAACAAACGGCGAGTGATCGCAGACTTATCTTCTGTCTCTACACCCGATTCTGTCACTTTGATATCAACAGGCTCAGGTTTAGGTGAGGCTTCTTCGAGTGCTTGTTGAGTGATACTTGATTCACAAAACTGTCTGATATCGCCAACCAGCATGCTATCATCAGCAGTAGCTAATTGGGTGAGCAAGCATTGATTTAACTTATCATCGGCAATGACCATGGGCATATAGCCAACAGTCAACATTGATAAAAGAAACGAGAGTGATGCCGTCTTCATGGCTTGCCTTTAAAAAGTGAACAACAATTCACGACATCATAGCTCAGAACGCTAAACGTTGAAGCGGAAATGCATGACATCACCGTCTTTGATGACATACTCTTTCCCTTCCAGACGCCATTTACCTGCATCTTTAGCGCCTTGCTCTCCGTTGAATTGCACAAAGTCATCATAACTAATAACTTCAGCACGGATAAAACCTTTCTGGAAGTCAGTATGAATAACGCCAGCGCCTTCTGGTGCTGTCGCGCCAACTTTCACTGTCCAGGCACGAACTTCTTTTACACCCGCAGTAAAATATGTATGCAAACCAAGCAATTCATATCCGGCACGGATGACACGATTCAGGCCAGGCTCGTCTTGTCCGATTTCACTTAAGAACTCGACTTTTTCATCGTCTTCCAGTCCAGCAATTTCTGACTCAATCGCCGCACAGATAACCACTACATTGGCGCTTTCTTGTTCTGCCAATTGTTTCACCGCATCCAATGCCGGATTATTTTCAAACCCATCTTCAGAGACGTTAGCGATATACATGGTCGGTTTGATCGTCAGCAGGTGTAAGTCACGAATCAAGGCTAGTTGATCTTTATCCAAGCCCATAGCGCGGACAGGTTTACCACCATCTAACTCCTCACGCATTTGTGTGAGTAACTCTAATCTTGCTTTCGCCGTTTTATCGCCACTTTTTGCGTCACGTGTGGTTTTAGTGATGGCTTTCTCAACACTTTCTAAATCAGCCAAGGCTAATTCAGTGTTAATTACTTCGATATCATCCAGTGGTGAGACTTTGCCAGATACATGGACGATATTGTCATCTTCAAAACAACGTACCACGTGGGCAATCGCATCCGTTTCACGGATATTGGCGAGGAATTTATTACCTAAACCTTCGCCTTTTGATGCACCCGCCACCAGACCGGCAATATCAACGAATTCCATGGTGGTTGGCAAAACCCGTTCAGGACTGACAATCGCAGCCAGCTTATCCATTCGAGGGTCAGGGACTGGGACGATGCCAACATTCGGTTCAATGGTACAAAAAGGATAGTTCTGCGCATCGATACCGGCTTCAGTCAATGCATTAAACAAGGTTGATTTGCCAACATTAGGTAAACCGACGATACCGCACTTAAATCCCATGAGAAATCCTATTGTGAATGTAGCCAGTTCATAGCCTTATCCATATTTCCGGATAACACCTCTGGCAAAATACGTAAAACATTATCGATGGCTTGCTCGATCTGTTGACGATCGGTCGGAGAAGGTTTGCTGAGTACATAATCAGAAACCAGTTTGCTATGTCCAGGATGCCCTATCCCCAAACGACAGCGCAGGAATTGCTTGCCACCCGTCTGAGCAATAATATCTCTGAGCCCGTTGTGTCCGCCATGGCCACCATCACGTTTTAATTTAACGGTGCCGGGCGCCAAATCTAATTCATCGTGTATGACGAGAACATTCTCTAATGGAATTTTGAAAAAATTGGCTAATGGCGCGACAGACTGACCGCTTCTATTCATAAATGTCAGCGGTTTTAGCAAATACACTTTATGACCATCCAGAGAGCATTGAACCAGCTCCCCGTGATATCGGTTTTGAACAGTAAAGTTCACACCGAGATCACGAGCAAGCTGGTCCAATAGCCAGAACCCGACATTATGTCGGGTTCCTTCATACTGGGAGCCGGGATTACCTAAACCGGCGATGATCCAGCTCCCCATCTAAAGATTACTCTTCAGTTGCTTCTTCATCACCTTCTGCGTCTTCAGCTTCATCATCCACTGTATGTACGCGAGGCATATGAATGTTAACGACTGCTTGGTCATAAGCAGAACGTTCACCTTCTTCAAGGTGCTCTTCCTGACCATGTGACAGTGCAGGTAAGCTCACACCTTTAGGTAGAACGATTTCTGATAAGTGAATCGCTTCATCTAATTCCAGCTTGCTGATATCCACTTCGATGTACTCAGGCAGATCAGCTGGTAAACAAGCAATTTCAACCTCAGTCATCACGTGTGAAACAACACCACCGGCTTTTACGCCTGCTGCTTTTTCTTCACCAATGAAGTGAAGAGGTACAGTCATTGTCATTTCATGTTTCGCATCAACACGCAGGAAGTCAGCGTGAATGATTTTGTTGTCATTGGCAGGGTGACGTTGCAGGTCTTTTAATACAACTTGCTCTTTTTTCTTGCCAATGTTCAGCGTCAGAATGTGTGCATAAAATGCTTCTTCAGCTAAATGACGAATGAATTGGTTATGATCTAAAGCGATCGAAACTGGCTCTTTTTCAGCGCCATAAACAACAGCTGGTACTTTACCCGCATGACGAAGGCGGCGGCTCGCACCTTTCCCCTCATCAGTACGCGCTTCAGCTTGTACTTCAAATAAGTTTTCCATTTTTTTCTCCAAAAACAATGGACTTTTGCCCATCAAAAATGCCGCTATTCAAGCGGCGTAAGCCTCCCCCGCGACCAGGTTCGGCACGTAGAAGTCAGCCGAAGCTGACTAATCCATATACAAGGAGCTAACAGACTCCTCGTTACTAATTCTGTACATCGCTTCTGCCAGCATCTCAGCGATGCTTAACACGCGAATTTTTTCACATTCCTGTGCATGTGGTTGCAACGGAATGGTATCGGTCACGACCAGTTCATCGAGTACCGAATTGCTGATATTTTTTATAGCAGGGCCCGATAAAACAGGATGTGTGGAATAGGCAACCACGCGAGTAGCGCCATGTTCTTTCAATGCTGCAGAGGCCGCGCATAATGTTCCAGCCGTATCCACCATGTCATCAATTAACACGCAGACACGTCCATCGACATCACCAATAATATTCATGACTTTGGCTTCATTAGCACGCGGACGACGTTTGTCGATAATAGCTAACTCAACACCAAGATGTTTTGCTAAGGCACGCGCTCTAACCACACCACCCACATCAGGTGAAACCACGACTAAGTCCTGGTATTTGTGTTTCCAGATATCACCCAGTAAGACAGGTGAAGCGTAGACATTATCAACAGGACAATCAAAAAAGCCCTGGATTTGGTCGGCGTGTAAATCGACAGTTAAGACTCGGTCAGCTCCTACGCCAGTCAGCATATTCGCCACGACTTTTGCCGTGATAGCAACACGTGCTGAGCGAGGACGGCGATCTTGTCGAGAATAACCAAAATAAGGCACAACCAAGGTAATACGCTTTGCTGATGCACGACGAATAGCGTCGGTCATCACCATCAGTTCCATCAAATGGTCATTGGTTGGCATACAGGTAGGTTGAACGATAAAGACGTCTTTACCACGTACGTTATCAAGGATTTCAACCATGATTTCGCCATCACTGAATTTTTCCACAGTGGCTTTACCAAGGGAAATATTAAGGAAATTGGCGATGCTTTGAGCCAGCTTACGATTGGCATTACCAGTAAATACCATCATGCGGCTGTCGGCTGTTCGTTGTTGTAACTGGAGAAGTCGGTTTTGTGTCACGGTAGAGGCGCCGAGTTTTCTATCAAAAAAACAAAAGAGTGGCTGGGGTACCAGGATTCGAACCTGGGAATGCTGGGATCAAAACCCAGTGCCTTACCGCTTGGCGATACCCCAACTGACAAAACTCATTCTATCATCTTGCTGTCACATCTGGCTTATTTTTCTGCCAGTGTTCTTGCAGTGAGTGGCGACTGATTACAGCCTTTTGCCACAAAACCCTGCCAGTGTGAAGGCAGTTTATCTATCACGTCTTGTGCTTGTTGCTGACTTCGAAAATCAGCGAAAACACATGCTCCTGTACCAGTCATTCTTGGAGGCGCGTATTGTGCCAACCATTCTAGTGCATTTGCAACTGCTGGATAGTGTTTGACGACTACCGCTTCGCAGACGTTTCTGCCTTCCCCAGAAAGGAAGCGCGGTATTGTGATAGGTTCGCAGTCCCGTGTCAATTCCACTGATGAAAATATTTCTGCCGTAGACACATGACAATCTGGAAAAATCACTGCAAACCAAGGTTCTACCAGGGATATTGGCGTTAAGTCTTCACCGACACCTTCAGCCCAGGCAGCATGTCCCGCGATAAAAATAGGAACATCGGCCCCTAAATTGAGTCCAATCTGCGCTAATTTTTGCTGTGATAAACCACACTGCCAAAGTTGATTGAGAGCGACTAAGGTGGTTGCCGCATTAGAACTTCCGCCACCCAATCCACCACCCATTGGCAATCGTTTGGTGATGGAAATATCCACACCCTGCTCACTATCTGTAAAAGGCTTAAGTAACTTTGCAGCTTTGACAATCAGATTATCTTCGTCTGCTACTTCATCAAAAGCTGTTTTGAGATTTACTTGCCCAGAACGGTTGATATCAAAAAACAAACTATCGCCATAGTCCAGAAACTGAAAAGCGGTCTGGAGGTTATGGTAACCATCCTCTCTTCGTCCGGTGATGTGCAAAAATAAGTTTAATTTTGCCGGCGCTGGCCATGCTTTCACTCAGGTCGACTCCAGTCAGCAATGATTAATCTAATATTCAAATCCGGGTGTTTGATAAAAATTTTGGCCGGCACAACCATGCCATCAAAAGGTACATAACGCAGATATTCAATCTGCCAACCGGCTTGCTGTAAGGTTTTTAAGCGTCCGTTTTCATCCAGCTCATACTCATCAACCGCCACCTCTTCATATGGCACTCCTCTCACCCAGTCCCGTAATGCACTGACGGGTAACAGCCAGCCTAAGGTTTTGGCTAATAACTGCTCGGGCGTTTGTGCGGAATATTGCTCACCATTGTCCAGCGTCAATGTGACTTGTTCATCATCCCCAACTAACTCTGCCCCACCTTGAGAGAAAGGACCGGAGAGTTTGATATCGAAATCTTCACCTTGTTGTTGCCAGCTAATGCCTGCATTCCAGCCTTCACGCCCCTGTGTGATGGCAGTACGGCCTCTAAAACGCCAGTCTTTCAGTGAGGCTATTTCTGTCTGCTGCATTTGCCATCGTTGCTCTGGCGACTCTGTCGTTTTCGGTTGCCATAATGGCGCGCAGGCAGTGAGTAATAGACTCAGTCCGGCTAACCAAACTAATCTCATTGGCCAAACCTGCGCATCGTTTCAATCAGAAGTTTATTGTCAGGATCCTGCAATAAACCTTTATCCCAGATGTCTTTGGCTTCTCTTTTTTTACCACGTTGCCACAGCACTTCACCTAGATGTGCAATAAACTCAGGGTCAGGGTTAGCTTCAGTGGCTTCTCGCAGATATTTTTCTGCTTTCGCTAAGTCGCCTAGTCGGTAATAGACCCAGCCCAAGCTATCCAAGTAAAAAGGATCACCTGGTTTGAGTTCTAAAGCACGTTGAATCAACTTTAATGCTTCCTGATGACGATCGGTACGATCGGTTAAGGTATAACCCAACGCGTTTAATGCTTGAGAATTGTTGGGATCGTTGGCCAGAATTTGTTTTAGATCAGCTTCCAACACATCTAACTTATCCAGTGACTCAGCAATCATGGCCCGACTATATAAAGCATCTTCATTTTTCGGGTAGTGCTTGATGGCTTTTGTTAATAAATCAAACGCCTCCTGCTTCATATCATGATCGCGCAATAAGCTGGCTTCAAATAAATAGTATTGCAGTGCTTTCTTCGGTAACTGTTGTCTCAACTGGGCCAGATGCTCACGTGCTTTTTCAATATCATCCCGCCCCAATAATAGGTTGATGTAATGTGTCTGCGCCAAATCAAAACGGCTACTTTGCACAGGTACAGAGGCAAACCAGACCAGCGCAGCATCCACATTGGCATTTAATTCTTCAGCAATGCCCATGAAATAAGCGGCTTGATTCGTCGGGTCGCCGAGTTGCAGTAAATCACTGAAATATGACTTTGCTTTCTCGCCATCTTTCTCTTCCAGCGCGAGCAATCCAAGCGCAAACAACACATCACGGTTTTCAGGATTATCTGCCTGAATCGATTCAAAGATAGTACGTGCTTTATCCAGTTGACCGTCATCACCTAATAATTTGCCATACGTAAAACGTAGTTCATCACTGGCATCCTCTTTTGCTGCAGGTTTGGCCAGCAGTTTGATACCGTCTTTGGTTTGTCCTAAACGCTGTAAGGTGTCGGCTTTCAGTACAAGATAACTTTCATTATCAGGGTCAGTTTTTAACAAAGGATCAATTTCAGCCAATGTAATCGGATACTGCTGATAGAAAAAAGCTAAACGTGCATAGGCATAATGCGCATCTGGATGGCCTTGTTGATAAAGGTCTAACTTCTGCAGCGAGGCAAGCGCTTCTTCCGGTGGCGCTACTTCCGCCAGGTTCTCTGTCGCTCTGACTAGATACACTTTTTGATTTTCCGGCGCGAGTGACAGTGCTTTATTGATGGCCTGAACTGCGCCGTCATAATCTTTCTGCATCATCAGAAATGGCGCGCGCATCATATAAACATCAGCATTGTTAGGATCGACTTCCAACCAGCGATCTAATGCATGACTAATTCTTTCTTCGTTTCTGGATAAGGTGGCGACTTGTGCACTTCTGCTCGCCAGTTTTGGTGACTTGACCATATCCGCAGCACGTTCATAAAGCTCAACCGCCGCACCCACTTCACCACGCTGTCCCGCCACTTCCGCAGTAAGGATGTAGTACATCAGTTCAGGTGACATTGGCATAGTCACTTCCGGCTTTTTCTCCTCTTTTACTTCGGGAGCAGCCTTAACGACTTTTTGCGTCTCATCAACTGTGGCTTGAGTTTGCTGTGCGGGGGTTGCAGCACAGGCAGTCATAAGAGAGGTAAGTCCGATCAGAGCAAAATATGTAGTACGTTGCCCTACATTCATCATGAATGATTTCGTTGAATCCATATTAAAACGACCTGAACGTTTGATTTTGATAGAATGGCGAATTGTTTTCACTAAATAACAGACGATTGTAATAATGGCTGTAAAGTTTAACAGCATTTAATAACGACTTTTTCTTAATATGCATCTTGTCACCTATGGCATCAACCACAATACTGCTCCGGTTCATATCCGTGAGCTTTTTGCGTTTGATGCGAGCATGCTTCCAGCAGCTTTATCCAATTTACATGAAGATGATTCCATACTTGAAGTCGTTATTCTGTCGACCTGCAATCGTACTGAAATCTATTGTTGTATCGATGGAGAGTCTGACAACCAGATCCTCGCTTGGTTGCATGACTATCATCAACAGGAAGAGGGTGCCATCACCCCATACCTTTATCATTACCAACAAGCCGATGCGATTAGACACCTGATGCGAGTCGCCTGTGGATTAGATTCCATGGTGCTGGGCGAACCACAAATACTCGGTCAATTAAAAGACGCTTACAGTCAATCACTCAATGCCAACACTCTGGGCAAATCATTAGGTCGTTTATTCCAACACGCGTTTGCTGTCGCTAAACAAGTCCGAACCGATACCGCTATCGGTAACAGCCCGGTCTCGGTTGCCTTTGCGGCAGTCAGTCTGGCCAAACAAATTTTCAGTGAACTGGCTGACTCCACTGCTTTATTAATAGGTGCAGGTGAGACCATCGAGCTGGTCGCGCGTCATCTTTACGATAACGGTATCAAACGCATCATCATTGCAAACCGTACGATTGAACGCGCGCACAATCTCGCCACACAGGTGGATGGATATGCGATTAGTCTGAGTGAACTTCCTGCACATCTGGCTGAAGCGGATATTGTGGTGAGCTCCACGGCCAGCCAGCTACCTATTCTGGGTAAAGGGGCTGTAGAAAGGGCTTTAAAAGTCCGTAAACGTAAACCCATCTTCATGGTCGATATCGCCGTACCACGGGATATTGAAGCGGAAGTCGGATTATTAGAAGATATATACCTTTATTGTGTTGATGATTTAAAAGAAATCATCGAAGAGAATTTACAGTCTCGTCGTGATGCAGCCTTACAGGCGGAAGAAATTATCGACACACAAGTGGATCATTTTCAGGCATGGCTAAGAACTCAAGATGCCGTCCCTGTAATTAGAGCCATACGTGACAATGCTGAAGAGATAAGTAAGCATTCACTAGAAAGAGCAATAAAACAACTTGAGCAAGGCATGCCTGCTGAACAGGCCATGACTGAACTCGCTCGTACACTGACCAACCGCTTACTACATGAACCGAGTCGCCAACTCCGTCAATCCGGATTTGATGAAGAAGGACAGTTACTCAATGCAGCGCGGCGTCTGTTTAATATCAAGGATCCCAAGTGAAAGATTCGATCAAACATAAACTAGAATCCCTCGTTGATCGTCATGAAGAAATTAGTGGTTTGCTCGCTGATCCTGACACCATGGCCGATCAAAATAAGTTCCGGTCACTGTCACAGGAATATGCGCAATTAGAGCCTGTTGTCAGCAACTTTAATGCTTATCGCCGCACAATCGACGCATTGGAAGATGCCAAGCTGATGCTGGATGAAGACGATGCTGAAATGCGCGAAATGGCAAAAGACGAAATTAATACGGCAGAAGAGAAGCTCGAAGAACTCGAACTCACTCTGCAAAAGTTATTACTGCCTAAAGATCCAAATGATCAACGTAACATCTATCTGGAAATTCGTGCCGGAACGGGTGGTGATGAAGCAGCCATTTTCTCTGGCGATTTATTCCGCATGTACACAAAATATGCTGAATCTCGTCGCTGGAAAGTTGAAGTCATTAATGCTCAAGAAGGCGAGCACGGCGGCTATAAGGAAGTCATCTGTCGCATTGTCGGTGAAGGCGCGTATTCACGCCTGAAGTTCGAATCAGGTGCTCACCGTGTGCAACGGGTTCCGGAAACGGAATCACAAGGCCGTATTCACACCTCGGCTTGTACTGTCGCTATTCTCCCAGAAGCCGATGAGATTGATGAAGTCGATATCAATCCAGCGGATTTAAAAGTCGATACTTACCGCTCTCAGGGTGCCGGTGGTCAGCACGTTAACACCACTGATTCTGCGGTACGTATCACTCACATTCCAACCGGTATCGTCGTCGAATGTCAGGAAGAGCGTTCACAGCATAAAAACCGTGCTAAAGCGATGTCTGTTTTACAAGCACGCATCATGGCTGCGCAGGTAGAAAAACAAGCGGCTGAAGAAGCACAAACGCGTAAATCACTGGTGGGTTCAGGTGACCGAAGTGAACGAATTCGTACATACAATTATCCTCAGGGACGTGTGACCGATCACCGCATCAACTTAACCTTATACAAACTGGTTGAAATCATGGAAGGTGAACTGGAACAAGTCATCGAACCACTGATCAACGAATATCAGGCGGATCAGCTCGCCGCCTTATCCGGCGAGTCTTAAATCCAATCGCGCGGCGGCAGAAAGTCCGTGTATAAACGGGCTTCTGCTGATCCGGCTTCCGGAATCCAGTGATAACGCCACTTCACCAGTGGTGGTAGCGACATCAAAATCGATTCAGTACGACCACCCGACTGCAATCCAAATAATGTGCCGCGGTCATACACCAGATTAAACTCAACATAACGACCACGACGATAGAGTTGAAAATCACGTTCGCGCTCACCAAATTCTGTGTCTTTTCGTTTTTGTACAATGGGTGCGTAAGCTTTGATATAGCTGTCACCAACCGATTGCATAAATGCAAAACAGCGATCAAAGCCCCACTCATTCAAATCATCAAAAAACAAACCACCGACGCCACGGCACTCATCACGATGTTTCAGGTAAAAATACTCATCACACCATGATTTAAAGCGTGCATAAACATCATCACCAAATGGATCACACGCGGCTTTAGCCGTTGTATGCCAGTGAATCACATCCTCTTCATTGCCGTAATAAGGTGTTAAATCATAGCCACCACCAAACCACCAAATAGGCTCTTCGCCTTCTTTTTCTGCGATAAAAAAGCGGACATTGGCATGTGATGTCGGCACATAAGGATTATGTGGATGAATCACCAGCGACACGCCCATTGCTCGAAAGCTTCGACCCGCTAACTCTGGACGGCTGGCCGTGGCTGAAGCCGGTAAATTATCACCACTCACTTCAGAAAAATTGACACCACCCTGCTCAAATACCGCACCATTGCTTAAAACTCGTGTGCGACCACCACCGCCCGTTTCACGTTTCCAGTCATCAATTTCAAACGTGGCTCCACCATCTATTAATTCAAGTTCTTTGCATATAATTTCTTGTAGACGAAGTAGATACTCACGAACGGCATTAATATCGGGGGTACTCATCGTAAAATTTCTCCTGTTCGTGCGTCTCTGATTTGGCTTGGTTTTTTGGCGCCACCCAAGCTGCCGGGCAAAACATAATCCAATTCAGGTAACTGCCAACGCACCTGATGCACATTCATCGCTGGTCGTAATCCGTTTATATTGGCACTGGTCGAGACTATCGCCCCACCAAAAGCCTCACATAAAGCGCGCGTTTGTGGATGCGCTGTGACACGCACGGCAATGGTGTCATGCAAACCTGTCAGTAACATCGAGACTTCTTCACGAACAGGCAATAACCAGGTGACCGGACCGGGCCAGGTTTTATTCAACTCAGCTAACACTGAAGCTTCAATGGGCTGAATAAAATCTTGTAACTGATTAAAATCAGCAGCAATCAGAATAAGACCTTTATGCAAGGGGCGCTGCTTCAATTCTAATAAACGTAATAAGGCTTCTTCATCCCAAGGGTCGCACCCCACACCAAACACAGCCTCTGTCGGGTAGCCGATAACGCCACCTGCATTCAGTGTTTTTACCGCTTCTCGTAATCGCCAAGTATTTGTCATGTTCTCGCCCCTAGTCAGACCACATTGATTGCATACCCTGATTTCACTCAATAAAAAGGGGTTAACCAGTAACCCCTTTTTTACATTCTCAAACCGTGAGTTTAGCCTTGCTCACGTGCCACAGCGCGATAAGCGATATCAGTACGGAAATACGCATCATCCCACTTAATATGACTCAATGCGTCATACGCTGATTTTTGCGCTTCAGCCACAGTATTGCCCAGTGCCGTGACACATAACACGCGACCGCCAGCCGTGACGACATTATCACCCTGACTCGCTGTACCTGCATGGAAGACTTTACTGCCATTTTGTTCGGCGTCTGCAATACCCGTAATCACATCACCTTTACGGTAAC
>NZ_DIAC01000084.1:12710-33461 GCF_002414625.1 Methylophaga sp. UBA5088
CATCACCTTTACGGTAACTATCTGGATAGCCGCCAGCCGCCATTACCACACCAATGGCCGCACGCGAATCCCACTCAGCTTCGACTTCGTTTAAACGCTTGTCTAATGCCGCTTCACATAATGTGACTAGGTCCGACTGTAAACGCATCAAAATCGGCTGAGTTTCTGGATCACCAAAACGGCAGTTATATTCAACTACGCGTGGCGCGCCTGCTTGATCAATCATCAGCCCCGCATATAAAAAGCCAGTATAAGGGCGACCATCAGCCGCCATGCCTTTCACAGTTGGCTCAATCACTTCCGCCATAATGCGTGTAAACACCTCATCGGTGACCACAGGTGCAGGAGAATAAGCGCCCATCCCACCCGTGTTAGGGCCTTTATCGCCATTGTCGCGAGCTTTGTGATCTTGTGATGTCGCCAATGGCAGGATGTGTTCGCCATCCACCATCACGATGAAACTGGCTTCTTCGCCTGTCATAAATTCTTCAATAACCACACGGCTACCGGCGTCACCAAAGGCATTGCCAGACAGCATATCTTCAACCGCTGAAATCGCTTCGGCTTCGGTCATCGCCACAATCACGCCTTTGCCTGCTGCTAAACCATCGGCTTTAACAACAATGGGTGCGCCCTGCTCTTGAATATAAGCTTTGGCTTCATCCACTTGCGTAAATACTTGATATGCCGCGGTTGGAATCTGGTGACGAGCGAGGAAATCTTTAGTGAAGCTTTTTGAGGCTTCTAATTCTGCCGCCGCTTTTGATGGACCAAAACAACGTAAACCGGCAGCTTCAAAGGCATCAACCACACCCATGGTTAATGGCACTTCCGGCCCCACCACGGTTAAATCAATCGCGTTGTCCTGAGCAAATTTCACCAGCCCGGCGATATCTTCGACTTTGATATCCACATTGCTGATATTGCTTTCACTGGCGGTGCCGGGATTACCGGGTGCCACAAAAACCTGAGAACACTTTGGAGATTGATTCAGTTTCCAGGCGAGAGCATGTTCGCGCCCACCGCTACCGATGACTAATACTTTCATAGATGATTGCCGGAGATGCTAAAAAAGAGGCTAATAATACCGTAGATAACCGCTTTTCCAAACCACCAAAATGGATGATTTATAAAGGCAAAGCGATTCTTTTTCTCAAGCAATCCGTCAGCAGCCACTGCTAGCTTTGATCCAGGTCAAGATCTGTTCGGATAATAAAACAGCTTAAATCCTCGCTGGTTATACTTTGCGCACATTATTTAGGAATAAAACCATGACTGATGCGATTGAATTTAATGAAGGATTAATCTGCCGTTACGACAAAGCCGGCCCACGTTATACCTCTTACCCGACAGCGGTCGAATTTCATCATGGTTTTACAGCCGACACATACGCTCAACATATTTCTTTATCTAATCAGCGTGGAGGCCCGCTTTCTCTGTATTTCCATGTGCCGTTTTGCGATACCGTTTGTTTCTATTGTGCATGCAATAAAATCATCACCAAAAACCGCCAGCATGCTCAGCCTTACTTAGAAAACCTGTATGAAGAAATCCGTATGCAGGCTGAATTGTTCGACTCAAACCGAGTAGTTGAACAACTGCACTGGGGCGGTGGCACGCCTACATTTTTAACTCATCAGCAAATGCGTGAACTGATGGCGCACACACGTCAACACTTCACCTTAGCAGATGATGACAAAGGTGAGTTTTCGATTGAAATCGATCCACGTGAAGCCGATGACGCCACCATAAAACTATTAAGAGAGCTTGGCTTTAACCGCATCAGCCTCGGTTTGCAGGACTTCAACCCTAAGGTGCAGAAAGCCGTTAACCGTATTCAAACCGAAGAACAAACCTTCTCGATTTTAGACGCTGCCCGTCGAGAAGGTTTCCGCAGTATCAGCCTGGATCTGATCTATGGTCTGCCTCATCAAACCGTAGAAAGCTTCAGCGAAACTTTGGATAAAGTGATTGCTGCCAGTCCTGATCGTTTGTCCGTGTTCAACTACGCTCACATGCCTGATCTATTTAAAACACAACGGCAAATTGCTACGGCTGACATTCCACTACCACAGGTGAAATTACAGATTCTGCATCGCACCATCGATAAACTGACCGCCGCAGGTTATGTATATATAGGCATGGATCACTTTGCCAAACCAGACGATGAGCTGACGCTAGCTCAACAAAACAAACAGCTTTATCGCAACTTCCAGGGTTACTCGACTCGTGCTGAGTGTGATCTGATTGGTTTTGGTGTGACCTCCATCGGTAAAGTCGGTGATGCCTATGTGCAAAATGTGAAAACACTGCCGGAATATGATGAAGCGATTAAGGCGGGCAAATTGCCGGTCTTACGTGGTGTTGAGCTGGATGACGATGATAAATGTCGCCGAGACATCATCACCCGACTAATTTGTGATTTTGCTCTGGATATTCCCACTATCGAAAAAGCTTACAACCTCAACTTCAACGACTATTTTGCCGACGCCATTGAAGACCTAGAACAATTTGCCCAAGACGGCCTGTTGCAGTATAAATGGGACTCTATAGAAGTCTTACCCGCCGGCCGCTTGTTAATTCGTAATATCTGCATGGTGTTTGATAAATACAGTCAACAAGCAAGGCAGCGATTTTCCAAAGTTATATAGGGCACATGCTGGAAAAACTCCGACAGTACTTCATCTTTGGTCGATTGGGCGTCAAGCTGTATGTGCTTGCTGTCATTACCGGATTACTGTCGAGTCTCGCCATTATTCTACTGCGCCTGACCATTGATTTTGGTCAAATGGCCCTGTTCCCCTCCGGTGAAGTGGAAAGTTACGACTCATTACCCTGGTACTGGTTACTGGCACTCCCCATTATCGGCAGCTTGCTAATTGGGCTGTTATT
The DNA here is from genome assembly GCF_002414625.1 of Methylophaga sp. UBA5088. Classification (NCBI taxonomy): domain Bacteria; kingdom Pseudomonadati; phylum Pseudomonadota; class Gammaproteobacteria; order Thiotrichales; family Piscirickettsiaceae; genus Methylophaga; species Methylophaga sp. UBA5088. The sequence goes on from NZ_DIAC01000084.1 coordinate 15,603, forward strand.
TCGCGGACTGGATGCAGAGCAACGTAACACTGGTATTTTGCATGTTATCGAACGGCTCTCATCCTATGAGGGTCGTCTGCCTTGGCAAAATGCCGTCCGGCAATTTATAGGTACCAGTATCGCCATCATTACAGGCCACTCTGTCGGTCGTGAAGGCCCGGGTGTGCATCTGGGTGCTGCCAGTGGCAGTTTGCTTGCAAGCGGGTTAGAGCTCCCAAATAACAGTGTGCGTATTCTAGTTGCTTCTGGCTCTGCCGCCGCCATTGCTGCCTCCTTTAATACGCCCATCGCTGGTGTGATCTTTGCGATGGAAGTCATCATGATGGAATACCACATTGCCAGTTTTATTCCAGTCATTCTGGCAGCGGTAACCGGTGCAGTGGTCTGTCGGCTCACCTTTGGAGATGATACGGTTTTTGTTAACCTTGCCTCCGAAATGCAGTCGTTATGGGAGCTGCCCTACATTATTTTTCTGGGCATCATTATTGGTTTTTTAGCCACCTTATCTTTAAAAAGCCTACAATTGTTTTCCGGCACCTTTAGTAAACATCCTGCTTGGTTACGTCCAACCTATGCCGGTATTTTAATGGGTGTGTTTGGCATGGCCGTGCCTGAAGTGATGGGCATGGGCTACGGCATTATTGGCAGTATCTCCGCTAATGAAATCGCGATTGGCAGCCTGGTCATTATCCTGGTGCTGAAACTTGTCCTGTCCTCTGCTTGTGTGGGTTTTGGTATCCCCGCAGGTATGGTCGGCCCCACCATGGTCGTGGGTGCATGTGCTGGTGCGATCCTGGGTTATATCGGTAATTTAGCCTTACCGGAATATGCCTCTTCCATGACCTTTTATGCCGTTATCGGTATGTGTGCGATGATGTCTGCCACACTCAAAGCCCCACTTGCGGCTTTAATGGCGATGCTGGAATTAACCGGTAATCCGGAAATCATCCTGCCCGGCATGCTCGCTATCGTTTTCTCCAGTTTGATTATTCATGACTACTTCAAGCTTGATGCCTTATTTGTCAGCATTCTTCGTTATCGTGGTCTCGACTTTCAAAATGACCCCATCTCACAAGCATTACGTAAGATCAGTGTGGGCGCGGCCATGCAACGTAACTTTGTCACGTTAAATCAAACCATCAGCGCCCAAATGGCCATGCAAACCTTAAAAAACAGCCCCGAATGGATCATTATTACCCGCGATCGCATTCCTGTAGTAATGATGCCCGCCAGCGATCTGGCCAGAGCTGTCAGCGTCAAAGACATAGGTGAAAATACCGAAATCGACTTAATGCAAATTCCCGGCACACGCCGAGATGTGCACAAAATTTCCTTACATACCAGTTTGTTCGAAGCACACCGGGCCCTGAATGAACATCATGTAGAAGCGCTTTACGTCAGCCGTCAGAACGCACCAATGATTGAACGAATCTACGGCATTCTGACTCGTGAAATGATCGAAGCCCACTACCAATTACCTAAATCTGTAACAAAATAGTAAAAAGGGTAGTGAACAAATCGAAAATCTTCGTTATAATGTGCGGCTTGTTGCCCAGGTGGTGAAATTGGTAGACACAAGGGACTTAAAATCCCTCGCCCTAATCCGGCGTGCCGGTTCGATTCCGGCCCTGGGTACCATACGAATACGAAAGCCTCGATACTGCAAAGTCTCGGGGCTTTTTTATTTGTGCTGTAACAGCAGAATGTTTAGCTAGTACCGAGTGTTGTTGCAATGACTTATTGCTTATACGCTTGTTCGTACCTTGGCTGGCCATAAGGAACGCGCCTTCAATGACTGCATCATTCACTAAAACACGCTGGCTTTTCTTGCTCCTGTCCGCCCTACTTACTGTTGCTCAACCTTCAGCTGAAGCAGGTTTGATCTCCGGCTTGTCAAAATTAGGGAAAAGTATAGATGCACCGGATAGCCCCCATGGCTCGTCCTTTCGGTTTGCTGATGAGTTAGCCCATTATCCAGAAGGCGGCGTCGCCGAAATTAGTTTTAACCCTAGTCAAAATCAATGGCTAGCAAAAACACCTGATGGCAAAAGCGTACCCGTTCATCAATTCACTAAAACCGCGGCAGATGCAAACAAGCAAGCCACCTTATTACTGTCTGAAAGTCACCTCCCTTATTCACTGGATGCCTTTAATAAACTCCCCTCGGACGTAGCCATCAAGATTAAATCTCGACAAGGCAAAACCTATTCACTAACCACCAGCCCAACAACCAAACTGATAGATAACCATATCAGTATCAACATTAGCGATATCAGTACATTAAAAACGGCCATGTGGCAGTTACAACGCCCCATTTCTTCGTCAAATATGCGCTTGATTCAACTGGCTGATAATCCTGAAGTCACCCTACCCAAACAAAATTACGGCTCAAAAATACCGGTGGATAAAGTCGGTACTCATCAGTTGCTGAACGCACTCAAAACAATGCGTCAGCAAACCTTTGTTATTTCAGCCAAGGTAGAAAATGGCTTTTTAATGCATGGCAAAGAAAAAATCGCTGTGAAGGATTTAGAAAAGGTCGCTGCTGATAGAGATATCAGCCTGATCATTCTCGGCTCAGATAAACCGAAAAAGACCTTACAAACCTTGGCTAAAGACTGGCAAAAAAAGAAAGATGATGGCAGTTTAAACTCATACACAACCGGCGATTTTTATAATGCCTTCGCCGCTAAAAATTCGTCGGCTCCAATACCTATTGATATTGATACCTCCGGGAAGTTACGCACTGCACTGCATTTTGATCATCGCGTACCAACTAAAGCAGCCGTCGAAAAGCAAAACAGCGTCATCGAGCTCGCCTCAATGCCACTGAATGTTTTGACAAAATCGGCCATGCTACTTCAGCCTAATGAAGCACGTGCAAAAGAACTGGATGATCGCATCCACCCAGCTATCCCATCATGGGTTCATCTTTCTTTAATCGCTTCATTAGTGATTGGTCTGGCTACTTATAAAACATCTTGGTTTTTGTATTTAAAACTCTGGGCCTCACCACACAGAGTTAATTATCGTCACTGGTTTCCTTTTACTATCCGTTACCTGCTACACAGAATAGTTTTTGTTTTATTTTACCTGCCACTACTCGGCATATTTAGTCCGCTCTATATCCTCATCACCTGGATTTACAGAGTTATTCACTTTTTACTGATTCGCCCCGCTTATTGGATTTTTAGGAAGTTAGGCTAGGCTTGATTAAATATGAACAGAATTAAGTTCTGAGTAATGCAATAAACAAAATACAGGATAACCAAAGAATATTTAAGCCAATCAAAGCCGGACATTTTAATGGACATTTATTTTTATCATGATATCTTAAGTTATTGATAAAAAATACAAAGATACATAATATTTTATGGACATTTTTTCCGACAATGAGTGTATAAAACGCCTTGAGACTAAACGCTCGGGTATATTCAAGCTGCAACTTGGGCTGGACTCTCAGCAAATTGACATTCTGTTGCAGAGGGTCATTGATGCACAGGCTCGTTTTAAAGATTCTCCATTGGCTCATGTTGCCACCCAACTTGAAAAAGAAGTGATTGTCAGCTCGGTCTTTGGCACCAACACAATTGAAGGTGGAGAACTTTCTGAGCAGGAAACAGAAGCGGCTCTCGAGTTAACTCCTGAACAAATTCAAACCATCCAGCAACAACGTGCATTAAATATCAAAACCGCCTATGACTATATTCGTGAACAGGCGGATAAAGCGAATTGGCAACCGAACTTTGAGGATGTGATGGCCATCCATAAACGGGTCTATTTCAAGCTGTCTAATTCGGGTGAACAGAATCAGCCGGGAGTATTACGTGATAATCCTGACGGCATGATCACCAAAGTAGGTGATAGCGATCACGGTGGTATTTATAAACCACCCCAACTTGGTACCGATATTCATCATTTACTTAGTGAATTACTGCAATGGAACCAACAACTTGTAACTAAAGGCGTTCCAGCCTTAATCCGTGCGCCATTAATACATTTTTACTTTGAGTTAATTCACCCATTCTGGGATGGTAATGGTCGGGTAGGAAGAGTACTAGAAGCAGGCATTCTCTATGCTGATGGATTTCGCTATGCACCGTTTGCTCAAGCACGTTATTACCTGAAAAATATTGACCATTATTTCGCGTTGTTTAATCACTGCAGAAAAGCAGCTGATAAGAAACAGGATTACCCCAATACAGCATTTATCATGTTTTTTCTGAACGGAATGCTGGACACCATTAACGCACTACATGATCGAGTGAACAGGATGATCCACATGGTGCTTTATGAAGCTCGCGTAAAGCTATTCCATGATCAAAAAAAGATTAACGACAGACAATATGCCATCGTGAATGAAATAGTTGCTAAAGGTTCGCCGACTAAGCTCAAAATACTACGCCAAGCGGCTTGGTATCAGGCGATGTATAGCAAACTGACAGATAAAACACGCTCAAGAGACATACGACAATTGTTTGATATCGGTTTGTTGATGGAAGATAAGCAGGGTAATGTTTTGCCAGCCTTTATGACAAAGATAGATTAATGATGAAAATACTATCTAGACTGTACATCGTTATTTTTACTTTAATCACTCTTACCCAATTATGGCTGGTCTATAAAGCTGGTGATGTAGACGGCTCGCTCTATACTTGTTGGGTTTAGCATGATTATTTTAGGAATTGTGGTTCTAACATTATTGCGGTTTGGCAAGAAAGTACTAATTCCGAAATGGTTTGGGATAACTTACTCCACCATTCTTTTTATATTCATACTAAAAATTGCATATGGTTATTTTTATAGTCTGCCAACTACATTCTGGAGAATATTACTAATCTACGGAACCTTGCCTGTATTGATTTTTTATTTCAGCCTGAAAAAGGCAAAAATAAGTCAATAAATTCTACGGTTGATACTCATATATAAATTCAACATTCAGTCTTATTGATTTTGAGTAAATTCAGTTAAATGTTAACTTGGCATTTAACCAGATTAAGCCACTCATAATGGTGAGATCAAACACCCTGACACTACTGATTAGGCCTCCGAAAATATGACTTCAACAGTCGCAACACTCGACGACCTTGCACAACTGACAAGCTACTCGCTTATGGACTCACTTAACCGTGATCCTGACGCGACGGTAAATGGCGAAGATCACACTCCAAGACAAGTTTTCTCGGGTCATTATGTCCCGGTAAAGCCAACGCCAATCGACAACCCCGTTTACGTGACACACAGCAAAACCTTTTTCGATGAACTGGGTTTCGCTGACAGCCTAGCGACCACGCAAGACTTCACTCAGATGTTCTCTGGCGATCTCACTCATGTTCCCGAGCCTATTCGCCCAGTCGGTTGGGCGACGGGTTACGCCCTGTCCATTTACGGTACGGAATACACGCAACAATGTCCCTTCCAGACCGGTAATGGCTACGGCGATGGTCGAGCCATTTCCGTATTAGAAGCGGTTATCAAAGGGCAACGCTGGGAAATGCAGTTAAAAGGTGGTGGAAGAACACCCTACTGCCGAGGTGCAGATGGTCGAGCGGTTTTACGTTCCAGTATTAGAGAGTTCATGGCTCAAGAGCACATGTACGCACTCGGGGTACCCACATCGCGTTCATTAAGTTTGTATGCTTCCACAACCGAACGTGTCAGACGACCCTGGTATTCGGAGGGTTCGGCGTCCACTGAACCAGATATTGTTATCAATGAACCCGTTGCCATCTCAACGAGAGTCGCCCCTTCCTTTATTCGTGTGGGTCAACTTGAGCTATTTGCCCGTCGTGTTGTGAAACATGCACATGAAAATGCCATGAATGAGCTGGAAAAGATCGTCTTGCACGTAATCGCTCGAGAATATGCTGACGTTATCGATAACAACCTGAATATCGAAACCAAAGTCATTTTACTGGCCAAGGCGTTTCGTGAACGCCTCACCTCACTTATCGCTAACTGGATACGTGTCGGTTACTGCCAAGGCAATTTCAACAGTGATAATTGCGCTGTCGGCGGCTTTACACTGGACTACGGTCCTTTTGGCTTCTGTGAAACGTTTGATCCTGTATACCAACCATGGATCGGCGGTGGACGTCATTTCTCATTCTTTAACCAACCCGCCGCGGCAGCGCGTAACTTTGCCATGTTTTGTAAAGCCTTACAGCCTTTGCTCAAGGGCGATCAGCATTACCTATCAGAGCTTGAAGAGGTTCAACACGGCTTTGCTAACGTCATGCAAAAGCAATTGGAAAAGATGTGGGCAGCTAAACTCGGGCTTGAGGATTATAACGAGGCATTATTCAGCGAACTTATCAGCCTGATGACACTGACACTCGTCGATTACACCATTTTCTTTCGTGAACTCTCAGAGTTACCTGACAACATCGACCCACTGAAAAAAAGCTTTTATGCTGAACTGAATCCTGCTGAAAATGGCATTAACTCAACCTCTCCAAACACTCAGGAAATTGAGCAACACTGGTCAGCATGGCTTGATAAATGGCAATCGCTGGTAGGCATCAGTGACATAAACGATGCAACTCCTACACGTTCACGTGAAACGGTTTCCAGCCAAATGAAACAGGTTAATCCGAAATATATTCTGCGAGAGTGGCAGCTCGTTGCTGCTTATAAACAAGCCGCCGAAGGTGATTACACACCTCTCCGTGAGTTACAGGATGTGATAACACAACCCTACGCTGAACAGTCAAAAGACATCGAGGAAAAATATTATCGCCTCATGCCAGAGGAGCTGAGCGATGTCGGTGGTGTATCACATTATAGTTGCTCGTCATGATTTGGAATCAAACGCTCTGACACTGTTGATTTCTGACACTGTTGATTTAAGAATCAAGTTGGCTGTCGCTGTCCCCTTGGTTCTGGAAATCGGAGCTGCTAAATTGTATCCTTAATCTTCATAATCAAAACTCCAAATATGTACGATATCTGCACCACTTGAGCGTTTAATTTTTTTCTTCACAAAGTCATACAGCATGATTAATCTCGGATTGTTTACAGCAAATTGAGCTGCTGCAATTGTCGCTGGTTTGGTACCTAATGGTGCAAGGGAGAGAGATTGCTGGCTATAGCAGGCAGATTTATATACCTGCTCGATGATCTCATATGTTTTTATTGGATCATTAGCTCCAGCATATTTAAATCTAGGTGTGGTGATGTTACTAAGTTCAGATAGTTGACTGTAATTACTTGATAAGATCTTATAATCCCAGCTAGTTTTGAAAGGAGGAATTCCTACTAAGCATGTAATATTTCTTGAGAAATATTCTTCAGAATTTATTAGTCCACCAAGCCTGTGACCTTCCCATCCTAGAAAATAAAAAATCACAGTATTATTACTAAAGTTTACGTATGGCTGTAGTTGCTGTATTCCTTCCCCATCATCAGATAAATCAAAAGATTGTGTAGCCTTTAGCCCCTGAGGTTTTGACATTGTGTAATTATTTGGTTGTACATACATCACGTCAAATGATTTTTTTTTGTTGTTCAGAATTGAAAATAGATGCATTAACTCGGGAAGAGCTAGAGAAGTAGAATCAACAAGAATTTTGCCTTCCGGTATATCGTATTTTTGTAAATCAAATAGATTGAATTTCTCACCAGAAATAACAAGAGCAGTCTCAGCATGACAATAGTCAAGAGTTATTATGTCTTCTGACACAGAATCAATATATTTTGATGACCAACTACTACGGTCATCATACTGATCTATAAATGTAAATGTCGCATTATAGGAAGAATTTAAGCTAGTTCTCGAAAGTTCATTAGCGCGATAAGACTTCCATGATGAGATTTTTATCATAACTCCAAACTACCTTGCCTCTCATCCCCGTTATTAGCCCTCCATTTCTTTTGATATGACTTTCTAATTGCTTCAAAGTCTTCAGAACTACCAGCGACTATCGTCTTAAACTCATTTAAGGTGAATGATATCCCTCTTTTTTTTCTAAACGATATTCCAAACTTTGGAGCATAAACTGGGTTTAGCAGGAATTCTTTATTTGTAATTTGGTTGTCATCTTTAACTCTTTTAGAATCATCCTCTACTAATACTCTCCAACTTAAAGCTGATGCCAAAAAGGCTTCTAGCTCCTCCTCTGCTCCAGAATAATCATACGGAAACGTAAAAATATCCCTTTCAGGTTCAGTTTGATAACTAGATTTCTGGGATATTCTGAAAAGTTCTCCAATTCGGTTAACCATTTGGGATAATTTCTTTCCATGAGGTGGATAACTAATTACTTCACTGACTAATGATGAACTCTTAGCAATAGCCCCAATATGCATACTCCGATAAGGGATAGGAGGAATATCCTCTATGTATAAATAATCACGTTTTGACTGAGATGCGTCTGAATGCTTGAATGCCGAAAGACAAAGTTCTTTAAAATGACGAATATTTGGTCTCGTCATAGTTATAAATCTCTCGAATCCAGCATATACAGGAATATCTAATGAAGAATGCTGTAAATTAAGGGAAAGGAGAGTATTAAATTCGTATGTACTGACTTTATCTTTCAGCTTCGTATTTTGACTAGCGCTGGTTTGTCCAAGAACATACTTTTCAATTAGTTCACATGAAAAACTTTTTTGTCTGTATGTACCCAAAATGGTGATTGCAAGACTTTGATTTTTACGTATCTCTTCCTTAACAATATCTGAAAGGTTTAACCCGTTAAGAATATTAGTTAATTTTGTTTGTACGGAATTACTAGAAAAACAAAGTTTTGAAAGTTCAGGAATTGATGGGGATGGTAATAGATTTTTAATTATTGCAAAAACTTCTTCCTGATAGGATTTGCTTTGGCGAAGCTCAATATTTCCTCTAGTTCCTAAAAAGCTTGGACTTAATCTAGATGACTTACATTGCAACCCTGCATTTTGAAGTGTTAATAAAAAAATCTCTGCAGCAAAAATTGCGTAGTCAGAATGAATATAATCGTCTAGATTTTCTTCAACATAATCATCTGGTGACTGAAGCCATTCGTCACTAGTAGTTTCCTTACTTGGTTGTGAGTTAAGTTTATAGGCAACATTCCAGTTAAGTAAAAGAGTTGATTCTTTCCTATATGTATTGATTAGTTTTTGCTGTTCTATATTTAACAGCTCAAATTCATCTATAAAAATTTTAAATGTTGTATATTCAAATTTTTTGTAATCGGCACGCAAGGCCTCAGTCAAATACTGAAGCATATGCTTTGGTTGAATCGATAATAAGTTTTCAGTATTTAGAGGATTTAGTCTTGTGGATATCTCATATTGGTAACTCATTAACCAATCATTTAGAGTTTGAATATCTCGTATTTGTGTCTTTGTTACATTAGATACTGCATTCCAAAAATGCCCCTTATCGTTCATAGCAGTAACTAATTCTGGAAAATGATTGTTAATATTGGTAACAAGTTTTGAAAGTTCGGCCATCAGCGAAAGTGATGCGTGGAGAGTAAAGAAATGAAGTGCTGAATCACCTAACCAGCTAGTTTTTAATCCTTGGCAGTATGCTATATCAGGTTTCCAATAAAGCAAAATGCAATCGAATTCATCATCTTTAATAACATCCAAAGCTTTGTCGAAGCGTGTAGAGTGCGAAAAGTACTGGATGTATGTACTTTTACCTGAACCACGAGATCCTGCAAGCGCTATAGTGTGAGATATTTTTCGAAGATCCAGTCGGTCTATGAAAAATGGAACTACAAAGTAATTCAATACACTACCGGTTGAGGTTTGGAACTCCATCCTTGCCGTAGAGAGTTCATATATGATGTCGGTTATCTTCATAGAGCCCTTCTGTTAAACAGCTTACTCCAACCTTTCTTTTTTGGAGAATAATCCATGAATAAGATCGGAGGAGTTTGATTTGGACACCCCCACTCAAATGACAATGGAAGAGCAGCTTCATTGTAGCCAAGCCAATCTTCCATTTTTGGCGAATATTTTGTTTTCAATATTTGTAAGTGTTTTTTGACATCGGCCACAGTATTTTGGGGATCATTTCTAAATTGATCATTAGGTTCTCCCCGTAAAAAGCTATCTGTCTCATCAAGATATTCACCTGCAATAACGGTTAAGTCTGGATAGAGGTTGTTAATTTTCTCTATACCTTCAGAGAAAGCTATCAAAGGGCAATAGATTATCTTATAGAGATGTAACTTATTGGCTAAATCAAACTCTTTGGCAAAGTCAGAAAACTGATCACCACTTCCAATAAAATCATCAATAAGAATAAGTAATTCTGGCGCGACCGATGCCTTGGCAAGTCCGTAACGATCCGTGTTAACGTCAGATGAGAGTAATCTATAAATAGCGCCTCCCGATTCTCCCTGATCATCTAATAATTTCACTGGTGCAAATCTTATTTGCTTATTCAATGCTCCACTACGTAAATGTGACTTCCAATCATCTATTTTACCAATTGGGATACTTGTTTCTTCACTTATGTATTGCCAGATGGGACCAAATAAAACCCTTGAATAACTGGCTCTGGCCATATCATAGGATCTGACAATCAAACTATCTAGAATTTGTAAGGCAAGATACTCGTCGAGAGCATTTTCGAAGTTATTAAGCCAACCACTAAAGATTTCATAGTCAAAAGGCCAAATATTGGTGTCGCAGTACGTTCTTATTTTTTCAATAACTACGGATTTAAATTGTTCAAAATTCTCTGGAAGTTGCATGACAGCCTGTCGTTAAATAGTCCGTAATAGTTCTGTAAGTTATATATTTTGCACCTACCCCCAAAGAAACTTCTTGTAAAAAATTTCTACACCTTGGGTGTGATAACTTTTCCCATAATATACCAGCAACCTCAAGTGAACTTGGACGAATACCAATAATGCAATCACTTATTGGAAGACTACCTTGATTAACATAGAGAGTTCTGCCGAGGCATCTTCTTCCGACTCTAGCAATTAATATATCTCCTTTCTGCATATTATTGGAATGAATTGATGGTGTATTTATATAAAACCCATTGGAGGGAACAGCTGGTAAGTCAGTTGTATGAATGAAATTATCAACTAATATCGATAACTCATTTTTTGATTTATTTCCCCGAAACAGAAAGAAATCATTCTCAGAAATATCCGAAGGTAATGATATTACTGATGTGGACTTGTAATACATAAAATCAGCTCTATTTGAAGCATCCTTCGTCGAAATTTGCATACTCTGTGGTGCATTGATGTATGAGATGGATACAGTTTCTTCTGAAGATAGTTTTTGTTTTACAATTAATATAAAAGTTTGTGCATCAGTGTTTTTAAAGCTGTTAGTTGGTAACTGAATTACATTAGTCACATTATAATTGGTAAATAGAAATTCCCTTATAGGCTTCCATTTCTCACCGGATATTAATCCAGCGGGAACAATTAGACCTAATTCCCCAGACTTTGATAATAACCTTAAGTTTTGAGCTATAAAAACTAGTTCAGCAGGTACTTTTTTTGCATTAGCTGGAAGACAATCCAGCATGCCTACTTTTCGTAGAATTTTTTTGGCATCTTGATCAAGTTCTCGAGAAAAATAGGGGGGATTTCCTACCAATAAATCAATATCACCATATTTATCTTTGATAATATCCGGTAACGATGGATCAAAACCGTTATGATTGAGGGCCTCTATAGAGCTATTTAGCTTTGCGCGACTGACATTATCATTATCAATATCAACACCGATCAGACATAGTTCACTCCATCGACGCCTAGCTGCGTTTAGTAAACTTCCTGAACCAAAGCCTAAGTCTAGAGCTAGCCTTGGGGATAAAGAACTAAATTTACCGACAAGAAAGTCACCATATTTATTATCCGTATAATATTGGTTTAGTTGTATCATTCTTATCCACTTGATGCGTCTATATTTAAGACAATTTCATATGCATAATACATAGAAATTAATTGAAAGTTAGAGATTTCTCACATTCAATAGAACCGTAGTATTTGATTTTTAATTTGCTCAAAAAATTAAGGGGTCCAATTAATGAGTCAGCCAACTTAATAATTAAACCAAAATAAAACTGTTGCCCTCTTGATTCCTCTTTTAAAGTATCCGCTTTCCAATCGCTTTAATCTTTTTGCCAAATTCTTTCGAGTCACTTTTAAGGCACACAACAAAAATGGGGAAATCCAAATTTAAAGCGTTTGCTAATTTCTGTGCAGCGTTATCGGTACGAGTAAAGATACCCTTTGGTGAAAAGGCAATAATATAAACGGGTACAGACGTATCCAGCTTTAAGACTTTTTCGGCTAACCAGACTGAGCCAACATTTTTCTGAGACTTTAATCGCTTCTTCAGATGAGCGAAAAATCAAGGGGTCGTACTTCTTGAAAAACAAATCCCATTAATCTATCTCACCAGTTAGCCTATAACTCGTACTCCGTCCACCGCCTGGGTTTTGTATAAAGAGTTGTCGCGTAACTAAATCCTGAATATCGCGTAATGCCGTGTCGTTTGAGCACTTAGCTAACTTGGCATATTTAGAGGTATTCATGTGTCCCTGAAAATCATCTTCAAGCATACGATTGATAATACGGCGCTGTCGTTCATTAACCGGGTTTTGGTTAACTCTATCCCATAATCTAGCTTTGAATAACACATTACTTAGCGTTTCATCTGCATTGGTAATAGCCCGGCCCAAACAATCTAAAAACCAGCTTAGCCATTCTGTGATATCCGGTGTTGCTCGTTGTTGTTTTTCGAGATGTGCGTAGTACTGTTTTCGCTCACTCTCAATTTGATTAGACAGACTATAAAACCGCTCGGGCATCTTATCTGCTCTTGCCAATGCCATATCGGCAATCGCCCTGGCAATCCTGCCATTTCCATCTTCAAAAGGGTGAATAGTGACAAACCAGAGATGAGCAATGCCGGCTTTGATAACAGGGTCGATAGCAGATTTACTCTCAAACCACTTTATAAACGTGCTCATTTCTGCATTCACTTTGTCAGCGGCTGGCGCTTCAAAATGAATCTTTTCTCTTCCGATTGGACCTGAAACGACTTGCATAGGGTCATTCTCAACTAAGCGCCAATCGCCCACAGTGATGTGGTGCATACCACTTCTCCCTGTAGGGAAAAGTGCTGCATGCCAATCAAACAAACGTGCTTTTGTTAAAGGTTTGGAAAAAAATTGTGTCGCATCCAGCATCATTTCCACGATACCTTCAACATCACGACTAGCTGGAATCAAACCGCCAATATCCATACCCAAGCGACGAGCAATGGAGGAACGTACTTCCTCAGGATTTAGTGTATGGCCTTCAATGGCGGAAGATTTCACCACATCATTAGTTAATGTTCTTAAGCTGGCTTCTCTTCTCAAGTCAAAACCGATCGCTTCCATTCTGCCAAGTAAACGGCCCTGCTGATGACGAATATCAGCCAGCTTGGCAGCTAGGGCGTCTGCATTCCACGAAAAGTCAGGCCAGTTGTTGTGTTGGTATATCCACATATTAATCACCGCAAATTATGCAGTGATAATAGTCTTTATTCACCGCAAGAACAAGCTTATTCACTGCATTTAATGCGGTGATTAACCATTTTATTCACCGCAAGCAGTTAGTTTTTTGCCAGTGGTGGTTTATAAATAGGATTGGCAAGAAGCAATTGCCTGAAACCCAATAAAGTCAGAGTGATTGATTTTATTTTCGCTGCTATTTCACCAACAGCAATCAATTATTTAGCGTCAAATACAACGCTTGTCGCGACACATTTCCTACCTTCTATCGTTACATGAACTGTTGCCTCTTTATTCATATATGCAGGCCCTTTCATGTGTGAAGCAAGAGGTGGGGCTATCGTCAGCGTCTTGTCACAACGTTCAAACAGACTTTTCTGTGTGATATCCCCTGCGTTTAGCTGACGCATAATCATGCTTGAAGAATGCAATCGAGCAACAAGGACTTTTATCGTGCCTTCAAATTGATAGGCATTATCCTCAGTTGCTTTGCTCTGGCTTGCCTGTTCTCGCTCGTTTTTGCTTGCCAGTACTTTATAGTCAGTAAATTTGCACCATCTGGCAGAACCACCACTGCTGGTGAGTTTAACTAGTTGACCATTTAATAACTTTAGCTTCGAGCCTGCGTGTTGCTCAAAAAATAACTTAGCCTCTTTGGCTGAAAAATTCTTATCAAGAAAATAGGCTCGGCAGTTTGCTGTCCCCGCGTCTTCCTTCTTGAGAAAAGTCAATTGAATAGGTAAGGGGCGTTTCACATCAAAAACACCTAAACTCAGAGGCTGATCGACTTTAAATTGATAACTCTGCTCAGCAACGAGTTCATGAGCAGCCCATGTTTTTTCATCCTTAAGGATCCCCTCAACATCTCCTATGCTTTCTCTAGAAAGAGTTGGTTTTGTACCTCCTGCAAAGGCAGAAAAACTGAGAAGAACTGACACAAAAAAGAACATCATCTTGAACATCTATTACTCCATGTATATTGGTTGTGGCTTAGGTAAGCAAATTTAAGTTGCTTAGATTGGATTATCTTTCTCGGCTTAATTTGTGGCTGGATAACAGCCGTTTTTATGAGAGCGGCTTGTTTGATCAATTGGGAAGTGGATACTTTCTGAGTAGAGGCCATGATTATGGCAAGGTATCCGTTCCGAATGGTGGTTGATTCCTTTTTGTAAACAACTCACTACTTTCTAGTAGCTGTAAGAAGTTGTTTATCTTGGTTAAATATTCCATAGTTTGTAACGCTAAGCAACGTTCAATTGTGATCAGCGTTATATTAAGGTCTCATAGACCATATATTATCGTTCGGTCTTTACGTAAAAATGACAGCTATCTTTTTACAGTGAATGTATGAATTTGTGGTCAGTGATCGTTCTTAAATCACTTTTTTGACGATTTAATTCTTATGTCCAATTGCAGTAAAACTTGCCCTGAATGAAGTAATGCCTTTTGTATGACAGATAAATAGATATTCGCTCATTAAAGGCCCTTGGGCATCAAAATAAAAAAGGCCAAACAAATCGAATTGTTTGGCCTTTTTTGATTGATAAAAACGACTTTCTTAGTGTGATTTCATGCGTTCAATCGTGGTGGTGAGTACACGTTTGATTTTATCGGTTGCCCCGGTAAATGCTTGTTTAACAGAGGCCGCGTCATGGGTGACCACATTAGGTTGATGACCTTCTATGCGAGCTTCAATCAGGCAGCGAATATCATCGGCTCCGCCTCGGTTTTCACTGTTTTGATCGCTTAGGTGGACTTCGATACGAGTGACGTGCTCGTCGAAGCGTTTAAGAGCGTGTTGTAATTCCTCACGAATCGAATCAGTGAGCGTATCGTCACCTGGAATATGACGATCGGTATTTACCTGAATTTGCATGTTATCTCCTTGAAAGGTGAATAAACCGCTTTTTATGACAATGTGAATTATTAAAGAATTCCATGGTCATTTTTTATATGGCGTTCATATTGACCTATTTCAAGCAATCCCCTTTAACCCAAAGCAAGTCATGGGTAAGGGCAATATTGTTAGACTCAAATATTTATTCTTCCAAAATCTAGTTAAGTTATCGCTTTCACTCAAAGGAGGACACGATGCAGCACCTTTATAAGTACAGCGCCGCGATCAGTATCATGGCCATCAGTCTCACTAGCTGTGGTGATACCTCAAAAATTGCTTCACAAGCTGATGTCGGGCCAGATCCCGTCCTGGTCGCGCCAGAATCATCGCTTATTCCTACATTAAATATTGCCCCCGCAGAAGGGTGGCCGATTGATGAAAAACCCACTGTTGCTGAAGGGCTGACGGTGAACCGGTTTGCTGTGGATTTAGATCATCCTCGCTGGTTGTATATCTTACCCAACGGCGATGTATTGGTGGCTGAATCAAATGCACCGAAGAGTGAAAGCTCAGATTGGAGCTTTAAATCCTGGATTAAAGGCATGGTATTAGAAGATGCAGGTGCAGCCGTTCCAAGTGCTGATCGCATCACCCTTCTCCGTGATGAAGATAACGATGGCGTCGCTGAAACACGGCATGTCTTTTTAGAGAATCTGCATTCACCCTTTGGTATGGAACTCATCGGCAATGATTTTTATGTCGCCAATGCTGATGAGATTGTGCGATTTCCCTATGAAGAAGGACAAACTCAAATCACGGCTAAACCAGAGCATGTGACAGATTTACCGGGTGGTCCCATTAACCATCACTGGACCAAAAATATTATTGCCAATGAAGATGGCACCAAGCTGTATGCCACCGTGGGTTCCAACAGTAATATTGGTGAAAACGGCATGGAAGCAGAAGAAAACCGTGCCGCTATTTTAGAAGTGGATTTGCAAACAGGTGAGAAACGCTTATTTGCCTCCGGTTTACGTAATCCAAATGGACTCGACTGGCAGCCGCAGACCGGTGAACTGTGGACAACGGTCAACGAGCGTGACGAAATTGGCAGTGATCTGGTGCCGGACTATATGACCTCCGTTAAAGAGGGTGCTTTCTATGGCTGGCCTTATAGTTATTACGGACAACACGTGGATTCTAGAGTGCAACCGCAACGGCCTGAGTTAGTAGAAAAAGCCATCAAACCCGATTATGCATTGGGCGCACATACGGCCTCATTGGGCTTGACGTTTTATGAAGCGGATTTACTGGCTGACAAATATCAGAATGGCGCATTTGTTGGACAACATGGCTCCTGGAACAGAAAACCGTTAAGTGGCTATAAAGTCATTTTTGTGCCATTTAAAAATGGTAAACCTGATGGCCTGCCTCAAGAAATCTTGACGGGATTTGTTAATGAAGATGGTGACGCAAGAGGACGTCCGGTCGGTGTCGTCGTAGATAAAATGGGCGGCCTATTGGTAGCCGATGATGTCGGTAATACCATCTGGCGAGTTAGTCCAGAATAGTCGTTAAGACACATTCAGCAGTCTGAAAGAGCAGATTTAGCAGCATCATATTGATGCTGCTAAATGCTTTTTGTGTGCGACAAAAAAATGACCAAGCATGAGGGTTACCCCTAAAAAAGTATCTTTTGAGACGCCCAGTGATCGATGAATCATCGTTCTCTCGATTCAATCGCTCAGCGATTTTTTTGAAACGTTAGGAAAATACGGCTATGGTCGATGTGTACTCAAGAAAAGTGGCGTTTTTAGACACAAACCCACTATCAACCAATAGCCTCTTCAATAAAGAAGTGAATACAAAATAAGCCATGCCGATAGGATGCTATAACAGTGAATATTATGCCTTTGTTTATTATATTTTTTGCCCTTACTCTGTCTCTATCAGCCTGTGATGGACAAGGCGAGGACAAGAAAAACGAAGGTGCAGCAAAACAGGGCGCGAAGAGTCAGCAAGCTGTAGATGTCGGGTTCATTGAGATTAAGCCCATACCCGTTAATCGTAGTGATGAGCTACCCGGACGCGTGGTGTCCTATCAGGTTGCTGAAATCCGGCCACAAGTTAGTGGCATCATTCAGTCGCGATTATTTAAAGAAGGGTCATTCGTAGAAGAGGGGCAGCAACTTTATCAGATAGATCCTGCTCGTTATGAAGCAGACTATAAAATGGCCATGGCTAATTTGCAGGATGCCAAAGCACGTGAGAAAAACGCAGAACTGCTTGTAAACCGATATAAGTTGCTCATCCCATCCAATGCCGTGAGTCATCGAGAGTATGACGATGCACTTGCCAGTCATGAACAGGCAAAAGCGGCTGTCAGCCTGGCGGAAGCGGAAGTGAAAAATGCAAAAATCAACTTAGATTACACGCGCGTTTATGCCCCAATAAGCGGCTATATCAGTCCATCAAGCATTACAAAAGGCGCGCTTGTGACATCGCAACAAGAAATGCCGCTTGCCACAGTACGCCAACTTAATCCCGG
>NZ_DIAC01000084.1:33517-34692 GCF_002414625.1 Methylophaga sp. UBA5088
CGCCAACTTAATCCCGTCTACGTTGATTTGTCACAATCTGTAGAAGAAGTACGTAATTTGCAAGAACGTCTCTCGGCCTTACGACTCAATAAAGCCTCAAAAGCCGAGTACGAAGTCTCACTTTATATTGGTAACTCAAAACAACTTTATCCATACAAAGGCACGCTAGATGCCACGGATTTCTCTGTTGGTATGCAGACGGGCGCAATACGCTTGCGATCTGTGTTCGAAAATCCAAATACGATTCTTTTGCCAGGCATGTTTGTCTGGGCCTCCGTTGAGGAGCTTGGGCGTACTAAAGCGATCGTGATTCCACAAAAGAGCGTCATCATTGGTGCTGAGGGTAAAAAGAGTGTGTGGTTAATTGATGCTGACAATAAAGCGAGCAAGCATCCGATTGAAATTGGGACGGCTTATGGCAACAACTGGATTGTGCTCAATGGCCTCGAAACTGGCGATCGTCTGATTGTAGAAGGAACGATGATGCTTCGGCCCGGTGCCACTGTGAAGCCTCAACAAATGGAAGCCGAGTTGAGTGACATAAGTCCTGATATAGCGCCTGATTCATCCGAAAACGCCTCATCCTCAGCGACGAATGAACATACTCCATCAGACAAAGCGGCTCAGAAAGAGCCTCAGCAGAACATGAGCGAGGATCGCTAGACATGCTCTCACGCTTTTTTATAGACCGCCCTATCTTCACTTGGGTGATTGCCTTTTTCATCATCGGCTTTGGTTTGTTCTCGCTCTTTGAGTTGCCAGTTGAACAATATCCCAGCATCGTACCGCCGAAAGTGTCCATCTCCGCTACCTATCCTGGTGCATCGGCTGAAACACTTGAAAACACAGTAACACAGGTGATTGAGCAAAACCTGACAGGTATCGATAACCTTCGTTATATTCAGTCGCAAAGCTCTTCCTCTGGCCGAGCCACCATTACACTGACTTTTGAGCCTGGCACCGACACCGATATCGCTCAGGTACAAACTCAAAATAAAGTCTCACAGTCCTTATCTTCCTTGCCAACGATTGTTCAGCAGTTGGGCGTGCCTGTTGAAAAAGCAGGCAATAGTAACGCGTTGATTATTGGGTTTTACGCCAAAGACGGTTCAATGGACCGGAATTATATCTCTGACTTTTTGGTATCCAATATTGAAGAACCGCTAAGTCGTGTT
>NZ_DIAC01000033.1:0-566 GCF_002414625.1 Methylophaga sp. UBA5088
GATCTGGCGCGATCGCTGGGTGTGCCAGAAGATTTAATCGCCGCAGCACAAGTCATTGTTGATGGTAAACGCGAACGGATCAGCCTGGGCAAAGTAAATAACCATTTTTTTGTGAATGTTGCTCATATAGGGCTGGGCGTGGATGTCACCCGAGAACTCAGCTCAGATAGCAAAAAATGGTTTGGTGTGTTGGCTTATTTAGGCGCCTTCTTCAAAGCCATCAAACGAAACAAAAGCTTTAAAGTCCATATCAAAACCGATGACTGGCAGAGCTCAAGCCGAGCGATTCACCTTGCTGTCGGCAATGGCCGGTATTACGGTGGGGGCAATATTGTTGACCAGCGCTCTACCTTAGTAAACGGTCAGCTTCATTTATTTTTTATCAAACCACGACCTTGGTGGCAATTGTTATTATTGGGGCCTAATTTACGTGATGGGGCATTAGCAAATGAGCGCCATATCGTGCGTCACTCTGCTCAAAACTTCAGTATTTACACCTCTAAACCCAAAGAGCTGGAAGCTGATGGTGAATTTAAAACCACAACCCCTGTCGAATTTGAGATTAT
>NZ_DIAC01000033.1:676-1380 GCF_002414625.1 Methylophaga sp. UBA5088
ACCCCTGTCGAATTTGAGATTATCCCTGAAGCCATAGAGGCAATTGTCGGGGACATACCTACCGATTCTGGAGACGTTTAATATGTCGATAATACGAACAGATGCACAGGCTGATGCCCTGGAAATTCTGAAATTACTCATACAAACAGTCGATTTTTACCGTGCCATGGGTGAAGAGTTAAGCAAAGAAAATATTCAGCACCAGCTATTTGATATCGCAGATGAACGTGAAACGTTCATTACCTCTTTTCAGCAAGTCACCAAAGAACTCGGCGACTTACCTTCCACACCCGATGCTGACAGAGAATGGATTGAAGAAATCGGTGGAAAACTGACTCAACTATTTTCGGATGATCCTAAAAATGCGATTGAAGAAAAATGTCTTGAGAAGGATGAAGTACTGGCCAACCTTGTTAATAACACCACACTCGGTGAACAATCAGCAGAAATCAAACAACGCTTAGACGCACTCAATCAACACTTGATAAGCTCAAAAGCGCGTTTAGCTGGAGACTAGGACTAAGCTCACAGTGCTGATATTCAATTAGAATCCAAAAGCGACCAATATGCAGGCACTATTTTTCATCCTAAACTCAAACTGTTGGCCCTATAATTCTATAAATAAAAAATGACTTTCATTAATAATCAACGTGCTAGACTTTGAAAATGAATTACAAGGCTGCCTGTTTAATATTTATTATGAG
>NZ_DIAC01000033.1:1528-2502 GCF_002414625.1 Methylophaga sp. UBA5088
TTATGAGGCCAGTGGCCTCATAAAACGCACTGTTACGAGAACTAGGGAACAAACAAATGATTCGGGACTATCGGGCAGCCGATATTGATCAAATCTTGGAAATCTGGCTATCTGCATCGGTTAAAGCCCACAACTTTATCGACCCTGAGTTTTGGAAGTCGAAGATTGGCATGATGCGTGATGTATATATTCCTGCATCGGAGACGCTTGTATGTGAAGCTGAGGGAGAGGTGGTTGGTTTCTATAGCCTGTATGAGAACAATCTTGCTGCGATCTTTGTGAAACCAGGCTCGCAAGGTAAAGGATTGGGTTCTGCTCTGATTTATGATGCGAAGAATAGGCGAGAGAAGATTCAGCTCACTGTTTATAAAGATAATATTCCGAGCATCAAATTTTATGAGAAGCACGGATTCAATTTACTTGGAGAGCGGATCGATGAGCACACTGGGCACCCTGAGTTCATCATGGGATATCACTCGTAACAAGTGGCTGTTGGCGGACGTACCTACGCTTCGCTCCGGCACACCGCAAGGCCAGGCGTTAGCTGCCAAATGAATCTATTTATCCTCAAGAGAATAGTTTAGGATAACCCGCCTGTTCGGACTGATTTTCTGACTTCAGTAAATATTGATATAACTAAATTTTAATCGTGTGTTAAACCTTCCTGCTGTAACGAAATAGATAAAATTGGAGCCAGCCCCTGTGGCTCCTCAGTATTAAGTGTCGAGTTTTAGTGTTGTCTCTTCGATTTGAGTAAAGCGTTGATCATTATCACGCTCTGCAAACACGAACACCTCTTGACATATTCGTTCTCCATCATGCTTCACAATCTCAATAATATGCCGCTTAGCGTAGCTTTTAGCATTGTCGAACTCATTCAGAATCGTAACAGTTACTTGTGCTATCACTTCTCTAAGGTCTGTGATGCGAGCAATAACAGCGATGCGATCATCCCAACTTCCGTTTGTCCGTTG
>NZ_DIAC01000033.1:2656-4046 GCF_002414625.1 Methylophaga sp. UBA5088
TGTCCGTTGACGGAAGTCAGGGGTGAAGTGCTTATCGGCTGCCTCGTCCACTGTTAGTTTTCGATTGTTAAGCAGGTCCTCAATGGCTTCTTTGAGTTTACTCATTTTTATTCAACTGTGAGTACGAGCTTGCCGCGAAGATGTCCTTGTGCAGAACGCTCATGCGCTTTTTGCGCATCTTGCAGTGCGTAGGTACTGTCGATGGCTACGCGGATGGTTCCATCATTCAACAATGGCGCCAATTCTGCTAGTTGAGTTCCACTTGAACGGACTTGAGTCGCTGAGACAATAAAGCCCATTTTCTCGGCATCTTCCCTACCAGTAAAGCCGAGTGGATAGATGGGAAAAAGTGCGCCGCAAGGTTTAAGTACTTGCAGAAATCGACCTGTTTTTTCACCACCAACGCAATCGATGACTAAATCAATATCTTCAACTTCATTTTCTGGCTTTGTTTGGGTGTAGTCAATGAATATGTCTGCGCCCAGATCACGAACGAAATTTTCATGGCCGCCAGATGCTACAGCGATTACTTTTGCGCCTTTCCATTTAGCGATTTGCACTGCAATGTGACCTACACCGCCAGCGGCACCATTTACAAGTACTGTCTTACCTTCAAGTTCTACTGGCTTGTGTGACTCAGGTTGAAGCGGGTTTGGTGTGTTGTGTCCTGGCTCGATCATGTACTGCCAAGCAGTTAATAGTGACATCGGTGCGCCAGCCGCATGAGCGTGATCTATAGTGGCGGGTTTGATAGCAGCTTCAGATGCCGGTACGTTGACATATTGGGCATAGGCTTTGCTGTCTCCAGTCATACCTTCTGGAAAGCGAACCATTGAATATACCTCGTCCCCAGCTTTAAACTCTGTAATGTCATCGGCAACGGCTTCAACCACACCAGAGACATCCGTACCGAGAATCAATGGGAAGTTAGCTTGTGGCTGCCATTCTTTCGGTAATGCTTTGTATCCATCACGTAAATACCAGTCAGGAGGATTAATGCCTACAGCACGAACTCGAATTTGTATTTCGCCTGATTTAAGCTCAGGTATTGGCGCGTCTTCATAGCACAGTACTTCTGGTCCACCAAAGCTATGTTGCTGCACTGCCTTCATCATTTTATTTATCATTACACTTTCTCCTCAGTTGAAATCGTTTTACAATAAACGGAGCAGTGTTCATTATAAGTGGACTGCTGCTCCGAATGTCAAGAGGATTTTATGAGAGCAGACGCAAAAAAAAATTACGACAATATACTTTCCATTGCACAGGAGGTATTTGCCGAGCAGGGTGCTAACGCCTCTTTACGCGAAGTTGCTCGAAGGGCTGGAATTGGCATGGGGACGCTATATCGCCATTTCCCGAACCGCGAAGCATTGCTTGAAATCATTTT
>NZ_DIAC01000033.1:4189-4753 GCF_002414625.1 Methylophaga sp. UBA5088
CGATAGGCTGAGCAAAAAAGCTAGCAACCTGATGAGTACGAGTACTTCTGGCGAAGCATTGGTATTATGGGTGCAGGAAGTCATTGCCTTTACACACAACTACCAAGGCGTCATTTCTGTAATGATGAGTGCGATAGAAGACTTGGACTCTGCACTTCATGAATCCTGCCATGCTCTTCGTGTAGCGGGTGCAGAGCTACTTACCCGTGCACAGTCAGAAGGAAAAGCATGTGCAGATCTTGGTGGTGATGAGTTGTTTGATCTTATAGCCGCACTAGCTTGGCTGCGTGATCAGCCGTCACATAGGCCGCGCTCTGAGCATCTATTCAAAGTGATTGCTAACTCAATAATGACGGATGCTAAACAAGTGGAGAATTAGCTCGATGTCAATCAAACATATTTTTCCGGGAAGGGAGGTAGGCGTCTGAGGCAACAAAAAACACTAACTTTATAGCGCCAACCAATGATCAAATTTTTCGACTTGCTAATATTAGCTAAAGGTAGCAATCAGCTAACAAGTTTGTCAAAAGGACGCTCCTAGCGTCGCGCCTTTTACAAAAGCGT
>NZ_DIAC01000033.1:4894-5261 GCF_002414625.1 Methylophaga sp. UBA5088
TCGCGCCTTTTACAAAAGCGTTATCCACCAAAGATCGTCAATGTCCATAGTATCAACTCAAACCGGAAAGCATTATGTTTTGGGGTGGCAATTTCAATGGCTGGCACCTAGCTGCTTTGAGAACCTGAGTGTGATCAGGAACGTGTACCAAGTCGATCCTTAGAAGTGCGCGATCTTCACACCAGCGCAGAGCAGTTTTTTATATTCAGAGTGACATCGGAAATCTTGAAGTTATGGGCTCAATTCACGTGCTTAAATCACATCAAGGCTTTTATGATCCGCCTGGGATGCCACATAAATTATGTGGCCAACAAGAGTAGCCTCTCAAATTCTTGGTGTGTCAACTCCACCAAGTCACGGAGATCGC
>NZ_DIAC01000033.1:5451-5613 GCF_002414625.1 Methylophaga sp. UBA5088
TTGTAGCACGTAAAGCGGCGCTCCACGGCAGTTCGCGTGCAAGGCGTTACTAAAATACTGGCTTGCCTCATGTCAATTTTGCGCGTAAAAAATCGTCCTTCGCATTTACCGGCGTGCGGTCTGGGGAAATAAAGGCATTGCTGATTTTTTCACTCATTCTCA